>NZ_CAXQGS010000053.1:0-140150 GCF_964223445.1 Cytobacillus sp. | reverse complement strand
CATACGAGATACTGGTAGGTGACTGGAGTTCAGACGTGTGCTCTTCCGATCTATAATGCTCATCGTTGTTTCCCATTCTTTAAAAATGAATACCCCAAAGAAAGTTGTTCCTATAAGCTGCAGGCCTGTGGACATCGGAGCTGTCTTGGCAACCCCCAAATAGCGGACTGCCCCAAACTGATTCTTCTGCCCAATCGACCAGAATAAGCCAGAAATGAAGCCGACTGCCCAAACAATATTGGACAAATCCGGCCTTTTGAAAAGATAAACAGCGATGGCAAATAACAGGGCTCCTATTGTCGTACCCAGTGTCTGGCTGTCCTCATCCCCGCCAAGCTTGTTGCTGACAAATACAATGCTGCCCCAGGAAACCGCTGCTATGAGGGCTAATAGAATTCCTGTCATGGTGTGTACCCCATCTTTCGCTTTATGTACATTTTTAGATTGCGGTTATAGAAAGGCTTCTATTCCACAAGCAAAAAAGTATTGAATTATTTAGTATCATTCCACAAAAATAAACTAGTGAAACCAGCAGCATCAGCATTCTATCTCAAAAAAGACCGTTTAACAGATATTTCAATATAATAATTTATCGCACAATTTATAATATTTGTGTTAAACTAACTAATATCACTGTCGAATAACAGTGAAAGGCATTTATTCTCTTTTATATAATAAGGACTTCGGAGGGAATTCTATGAAAAACGCACTCAGCAAGTGGAATCAAATAAGCCTGGTAAAAAGAATTCTGCTGGGTATCATTGCAGGTATTGCCCTGGCTTTGACTATTCCTAAAGCAGCGGGATGGATCACCATCTTCGGCACTCTTTTTGTAGGTGCATTAAAAGCTGTAGCACCGGTATTGGTATTTTTCTTGGTAATGCACGCCATTTCCAAACATAGAAGCGGCCATAAAACGAATATGAAATCTATTATCGCCCTTTATGGTTTAAGTACATTTCTTGCTGGATTTGTCGCAGTTGTTGCGAGCTTCATTTTTCCGGTTACCCTGTCACTTGCTCCCGGAGCTGAGGATGTAACACCTCCTGGAGGGATTGCAGAAGTTCTTAAAACCCTGCTGACAAACGTGGTGGACAATCCGGTCAATGCACTGATCAACGGCAACTATATCGGTATTCTGACTTGGGCGATTCTCCTCGGCATGGCTTTAAGAAAAGCTGCTGATACAACAAAAAACATGCTCGCAAACTTCTCGGATGCCATCTCGACTCTAGTAAAATGGGTGATTAACTTCGCCCCAATCGGGATTATGGGTCTCGTGTTTGATGCGATTGTCACCAATGGTCTTTCTGCACTGCTTGATTACGGAAAACTGCTTGCAATCCTGCTGGGTTCCATGTTCTTTATTGCCCTTGTTGTAAATCCGCTGATCGTATTCTTAAATATTCGCAGGAACCCATATCCTCTAGTATTTAAGTGCCTGAGAGAAAGCGGAATTACAGCATTCTTTACGCGCAGTTCAGCAGCAAACATCCCTGTAAATATGAGCTTATGCGAAAAGCTAGGGCTGGATGAAGATACTTATTCTGTATCCATCCCATTAGGCGCCACGGTTAACATGGCAGGTGCAGCTGTTACGATTTCTATTCTGACTCTTGCAGCTGTCCATACGCTTGGCATTCAAGTGGACTTTGCAACTGCCCTTATCCTTAGCGTATTAGCAGCAGTTTCTGCTGCAGGTGCTTCAGGTGTAGCAGGCGGATCGCTTCTTCTAATTCCTTTAGCAGCCAGCTTATTCGGAATACCGAATGACATCGCGATGCAGGTTGTCGGTGTAGGATTCATCATTGGAGTTCTTCAGGATTCATGTGAAACGGCCCTTAACTCGTCATCAGATGTTCTATTTACCGCAACTGCTGAATATGCAAAGAAACGCAAGGAAGGCAAGATTGTGAAAATCAGTGCCTGATAACAAAATAGAGGAGCCAGTCCTCTGACTGGCTCCCCCATGAAAAAAAGCCCTCTCGCGATGGAGAAGGCTTTTTTCATTTATGTATTTTCCCATATGATGCTATAAGTTTTAGGTAAGTTTACTTGGCATTTGCATCCGGCTGGTGAATACCGAAAATATTCCCTTCAGTATCCTTATAGTACCCCTGCCAAGCCATTCCAGGAAGAGCATACTTCGGCAATGCGACAGTGCCGCCATTCTCAAGGATTCGGGCTTCAGCTGCATCATAGTCCTCCACACCCATCGTGCAGGCATATCCATTTAGCGCTTGATTAGCCTCTGGAGGTGGTCCCTGCCTCTTCATTAGAGCACCGTTAATGCCCTGCTCATCTTCATTTCCAGTGACTGCTCCATAATAAGGCATTCCGGCATACTCACTCCAATCCTGAAATGACCATCCGAATACCTCGCTATAAAACTTCTTGGCCCGTTCCATGTCGTCTACATGAACTTCAAAATGAACTAATCTGCCCATAGTCTCCTCCTTATACTCGTAATCGCTTACAAGTTAATTATAAGGCTTGTGGAAAAAAGTACAACTTAAAAAGGCACCCTTCACATGTAGAACTGTACCATTCTTCTTATTACTCAATGATAATTTCTTTGCATAATCATATAAATTTCCCCCAAAAAAAATTACACAGATTGATTAAAATTCATTTTGTGATTCTTTGTGAACTCAATTTCTTTTGCAATATCAGCGATATATTTATTGTTCAGCTCATCTTTCATCCTTTTCTCTGCTTCGATCATCACCTTTTCAATTGGGCAATCTTCATTTGAAAAATCCTCATGCTCCAAAGAACAATTAAACAAAGTGGTGTGCCCTTCAATGGCATGAATTACATCCAAAAAAGAGGTTTTACGAGTACGGCTTACAATGCTGTATCCGCCCTTAACACCAGGAGTTGATTCGATCAGTCCTGCTTTTACTAGTTTTGTAAGAATTTTGGACAGGTAGGTCGGCGAAAGATTTTGGATTTTAGCCAGCTGTTCAACGCCAACGGATCTCCCCTTCGGTGTTATAGTTAAATAGACCATCGTGTGCAATGCATAATTGGTGGCTTTTGAATATTTCATTTGCAGTCTCCTTTATTAATACATTAAAGACCCTTAATATCTGTAATTACCTTAACCAAAATCTCAATAATAATCAAGTAACACTATTCTAACTTATTGTTACTGATGAAAAATAAGGTGCCAGCCTCTGTATACTTGAGGCAGACACCCTTATTAAACCTACAGGAAACCTGCAATAAAAATTATTTTTCAAGAATGGCTTTTATTAGTTTCAAATCCTTCATGTTTGCTCTTCTCATCATGGGTGCCATGAATGGAGACATGATCTTATTAAAGCCATTTGGGTTTCCTTTATTTCTTATAGTCATTTGAGTATGGTTTTCATCTATAGCTTGCCATGTATAGATGGTTTCCATGGGAAATGGGCCGTTTGCTGTTTTCATTGCCATTTTCCTTTCAGGAATGAATTCTGCAATTTCATATACATATTCAAGCTCCCTGCCAAGAAATTTTGCTTTAAAAGCAACTTGGGAGCCCAGCTGAAGCGGTTTTGGTGTCTTCCATTCAACAGATTGTATATTCACATACCAATCAGGAGCATGATCAGGGTTAGCGGCATATTCAGCAACTTGTGTAATAGGGCAATTAATTGTTATTTCTGTAAAAACATCTACCATCTCGGCCTCCTAAATTAATTGTCTTCTACGTAGTTTTTTAATAGGGTGCCAAGCAAGTATTCCCATCCCTTGGAATGCTCCTCTTCCCATTGGTCCTGAATAACACCAGAAGCTGTATGGGAAAGCTGAAGCAGTGTACCACCTTCTTTTTCAAGAAGACGATACGTATAGGCACTGTTGACCGCTCCCTGCATGCCAAGATGGCCATGCAGCCGTATTTCTTCAGGAGCATTCACATAATAAACATTCCCCCACACTGCACCTTCTATTTCACCCCATCTTTCGATAAACTGTCCGCCTATAACTGGCTCAAAAGTAAAGTGAGAATCTACTCCTTTTGGAGCTATGCGGAACTCCCACCAATCTTCCACCTTTTCGGTTAATGCTCTGAATACTTCTTCACGTGGTGCATCAAGAATAATCTCCTGTTCAATACGAAAATCCTTAGTTGATTCCATCGTTTTCTCTCCTCCTTTTTCTGTTACTGTCTTCCGTAAATTAAGCAGCGAGTTTGCTGTAGATTGCATGTATTTGTCAACCCAGCGCTCATGCACTTCCTGAAGTGGAATTGCATTAAGAAAATGCCTTTTATATTTTCCTTCACGCCTTACCAGGACCAAATTCCCTTCCTCTAAAATATTTAGATGCTTCATAATGGCATACCTAGTGACTTCAGGAAAATGGTCGTCTAGTTCTCCAGTTGTTCTTGGCGATACCTTAAGAATATCGAGAATTTCCCTGCGGATCGGATGTCCCAATGCTTTAAAAACGGTAGATAATTCATCGTCCATTCCATCGGCCCTTTCCAAAATGATCATTTACACGTGACCAAATGGTAACGTGTTTTATGTGACCTTATGGTAACATATCTATCATTACCAGTCAAGATAAGCATAAAACCCCCTTTATCCATTAAGATAAAGGGGAATAATATCAATTAATAATGTTAATTATCCAGTATTTCTATGATAACTTCTCAAACCATGGGCTTGCCGTTTCATTCAAGACCTCATTGAGTTCCTGGATATTCTTTCTGCCAGTGTCCTGCAGCCATGCACGTCCTGCTTCTGGCCCCTTTTCAGAAAATGGAGCTACACCATTTTTCCAGGTAGCACGTCCGCATAATACGCCATTAAAAGTGGAACCTGAATCCTTAGCAAATTTTAAAGTTTTCTGGAACAGTTCTGCACTTACCCCTGCACTCAAAAAAATGAACGGCAGCTTTGTTGCTTCGCTTTGTTCTTTGAAATATGCAGCAGCTCTTTTTTTGTCATAGGCTGTTTCTCCATTTGTGTACCCTTCGACAAAATTCATATCGACCGGAACTTCAACTTTCAAAACGTCCACCTGGTACTGAGGCTTTGAAAATTCCCTCATAGCCTCAATCACTTTACGCGGCTTGACCTTTGCGTATTCTATGCTTTTTACATCATCCAATTCCGAATCATAAGTGATAATCTCAAGGAAAAACGGTATGTCCACTGCCATACACTCTGATCCCACACGTTCCATATAAACATGTTTATATGCATTAATTTTTTCATCTTCATCCACATCGTAATACAGTAAGAACTTTATTGCATCCGCTCCAGCTTCCTTCAGGCGTTTAACGGACCAGTCCTCCAATAGATCTGGCAATCGACCCGCAGCGGCTGCATCGTAGCCCGTTTTTTCATAAGCCACTAATAAGCCAGCCTCCGGATGCCGGGCTTTTGCAGCAGGCAGGCCATATTCAGGATCTAATAGGATCGAAGTTGCATAGGGAGTTAACTCTTGAGAAACTAATTCTTTAAAGAGGACGATTCCTTCATCCCCGACTCCACCTGTGCTTCCTTCAGCAAGCATCTTTTTTAACGAACCGCGCTGATCAATCGCCAATGCTCCAATAATCCCATTTTCACTAGATAAACGCTTTAGGGCAGAAATTTTGCTGTCCGTAAGCTGTAACATGCCAATCACCTCTATGAATCTATTTTTTTCACCTGAACGAACTCATAAAACTGTTTGAACTTAGCTATATTAATATGACCGGTCTTTGCCTCCATCGCATTGAGCATTCCAGTGGTCATGGCTGTTTTCAGTACAGCATCTACAGAAACATTGTTATTCAGAGATACCGCTAACCCTGCGACCGTAGCATCACCCGATCCAACAAGGTTTACAGCGTCAATTACAGGAATGGTAACTTGAAAAAAATCTCCTGCATGCTTCACAAAAGCTCCCTTACCGCCCATCGATACAACGATCCAGTCAACCCCAAGAAACATATCAGAGTTCAAGACTTGTTTCAGGCTGCTAAGGCTTTGATCTACTTCTATACCAAGAAGCTGTGCAAGCTCCGTAATATTCGGTTTAATGGCATTTGGTTTATCCTTATGCAGCAGAACCTCCCTCAGAGGTTCCCCAGATGTATCAACAATCACAGGGATTTTCTTTCTTCTGCACATTTCGGACATATACCGGTAAAATTCAGAGGGCAACCCTTTTGGCAAGCTGCCTGAAATCGTCACAATAGATGCAGCTGACAGCAGGATTTCAAACTTTTCGAGAAAGTCCGTGCCATCTTCAGGCATTAGAGCCGGTCCTGACTCTAAAATCTCCGTTTGTTTGCCATGATGGAGAATTGCTATACAATTTCGGGATTCTTGGTTGATTTTTAAGAAATGATTATCAATCCTGTCATTCGTCAATTCCTGAACGATGAAGTTTCCAGTTGTGCCACCAAGTACACCCGTAGCCAAAACGGCTTCACCCATCTGCTTCACGACGCGGGCAACATTAATGCCCTTTCCGCCTGCGGTTTTACAGACTCCTTCGACACGGTTCACATCATTAAGTTTGAAATCAGGAATCGGATAAGAAATATCAACCGATGGGTTCATCGTAACAGCTAAGATCATCCTTCTCCCTCTTTCTGAATAAAGCTTTCAGCTTGATACCTGCAAATACCATTAAGATACGTTCCCATTAACTCAAGCTGTGGAGTCAGTACAATAAAATCCGCATCATATCCAGCCGCAATCTTTCCGCATTCTCCATCAAGCTGAATACTTTTCGCAGGTGCAGTACTTGCCATATAGATCGCTTCCTCAGGTGCAGCAATCCCCCACTCTACAGCATTTTTTACTGCATGTATTAATTGCAATATACTGCCTGCTAAACTGCCACTTTTTAATCTGGCTGCTCCTCCCCTCACATCAACGCGGAATTCCCCTAACTGATAGCAGCCTTCAGGCATGCCTCCAGCCATCATACAATCGGTCACCAAGACCGTTTGATCCCGTCCCCGGGTATTCATTAAAATGGCTGCGGCTGCGGGATGGACATGGTGTCCATCACATATAATTTCAGCAAACACATTAGGCAGGTTCATCGCAGCTCCTGCCATGCCAGGTTCACGATGATGAAAACTGCTCATGCCATTAAACGTATGAACAAATACGGAAGCTCCCTTTTCAACTGCCCGCTTTGCTTCTTTATAACTGGCATCACTATGGGCTAACGCTACAGTAACCCTTTGCTTCACAGCATGCTCAATAAATTCAGCTGCTCCCTTTCGTTCAGGAGCAATGGCAATTTTTTTAATAAAATGGTTCGATTGCTTCTGCCATGTTTCCAGCATTTCAATCGAAGGATCACAAAAATACTTTGGATTTTGTGCTCCTTTATGTACCTCTGTAAAAAATGGACCCTCCAGGAAAATTCCTTTTATTTTCGCCCCCTGCACCTTTGAATAATTTTCGCCAATCATTGCCACCACATCGGACAATGTCTCAAAAGAAGAGGTTAAAGCAGTGGGCAAAAATGATGTCACTCCACATTCGAGCAATCCATTAGAAATAGCGTTTAATCCAACCAATTCATTATCCATAACATCATGGCCCATAAATCCATGAATATGTGTATCAACTAAGCCAGGAGCAATCCAATGTCCTGTATAGTTCAGCACTTCCGACTCGTCCGGAAATGTTTCAATGAAACCAGCAAATTTCCCCTTATTGATTTCCAGATAGCCAGGACCGGCAACACCGTCCTCCAAAAAGAACTTGTCAGCATAAACAAATTTTTTCATACCAGCACCTCTGTTTTTTTAAAGCTTAGCGCCGCCTTCTTTCTTCCTGTACGGCCCTATCTTTCCGATAGGGCCATTTAATTCAGCCCTTCTGCTATTTACACTTGAATTCATGGATTGTGACACCTTTTACAACGCGGTTAACAGTTCCGCTTGGTGAGGGGGTATCCGGTTTATTCCCGACTTTAACGGAAGCCAGCAAAGAAATCGTTTGACCGACCATAACGAATGGCAAAGACAAATAGGCATCTGGTACAGCCCCCGCCTCCCTTTCGAACAAGAATGCATTTCCGGCATAATTGATGTCCCCCTCAACAGCAATAGCACAAACAGTGCTGGCAATCTGGTCCTGTTTCAGCTCGTTTAAGATATCTAAATCGTATTGGCGGGTATAAAGCTGGTTGGAGACAAAGCCAAATACAATGGCTCTATCATTGATAAAAGACTTTGGACCGTGCCGGAATCCCATGGGTGAATCGTATGCGGTCACAATTCTTCCGGCAGTCAACTCCAAGATTTTCAATTGCGCTTCTCTTGCCAAGCCCTCAAATCCCCCTGACCCTAGATAAATAATCCGATCAAATTCTGCATTCATTATCTTTTCAATTTCCACTTTCCTGCCAATGACACTATCTCCCATACGGCGAATGGTTCTGACAATGTTTTCTTTTTCTTCATCAGTTAGGGAATCAAAAATAAGTAAGGCAGTTAACGTCATACAGGTGTAGCTTCCAGTCATCGCAAATCCCTGGTCATTAGACTTTTCAGGCATTAATACCAGCAGATTGTAATTATCTCCAGCTGCCAGCTGAGCTAATTTGCCTTCCTTTGAACAAGTAATGGTGATTTGATATAGATCCGTGACGATTTGTTTTGCCAGCTCGACTGCAGCAATGCTTTCAGGGCTATTGCCGCTTCTGGCGAAAGATACGAGCAGGGTCGGGATTTCAGCTTTAAGAAATTGATATGGATTGGACACAATAGACGTCGTAGGAATACTTTGCATGTCCCACTGATTTTCATCCGCTTTCCCTTTTAAATAAGGAGTAACGGTGTCACCAACATAGGCAGAGGTTCCGGCACCTGTAAATATCACCCGGACCCGTTGGTGCTTTTCACTCAAATTCTGCAAGTATTCATTAATGAGCTCTCTTTTCTCTTTATAAATAGTTATAGTTTCAGCCCATAAATCAGGCTGTTGTTTGATTTCTGCAGTTGTAATTTCTGCTCCTAATGTCCTTAATTTTTCTCGGCTTAATGTGAACATTTTCTACACCCCTCTTAATCTATTAGATTTCTTCAAACACCCGTAAGGCCGCACCAATTACTCCATTATCCTGTCTGATGGTGCTAATCGTCATATTTCCTAAGAGATGCTTTTGTTCACTGATTTGGAAGGTTTCCAGTTTTTCCTTAATGATGTTAAGCAAAGACGGATTATTTGCAATCACGCTTCCGCCTAACACAACTCTATGCGGGTCCAATAAGCATGATATGGAGTAGAGTCCTTGAGCCCACAGGTTTGTCACCTCACCTATGATGGACTGATACTCAAATGCTCCCGATTTATAGTGTTCGAAAATATCTTTCGATGACAGCGATTCTTCCTGTAATTTCCTTCTAGCTAGCTTCTCAATAGCCGGACCAGCTGCTGCAGTTTCCAGACGATTCCACTTTGTTCCTTTTGCTCCTGACAAAACGGGTATTAAACCAAGCTCCCCTCCAAATCCAGCTCCTCTATAAAATGTCCCCTGGTTGATAATGGCGCAGGAAATGCCTGTGCTAATCGTTACATAAACAAATGTCTCGTTACTGTTTGCCCCGGCAGCCTTCCACTCGGCAAATGCAGCCATATAAACGTCATTGTCTATGACAGCCCGCTTAAGTCCAAATTGGTCAAGAAGCCTTTCCTTGATGGGAAATAGAGCCCATGGCAAATTATTTTGAAAAATAGCCATTCCCTTCTCCCTGTCCACCTTTCCAGGAATACCCACGCCCAGTCCCTCCATCTCATGGATAGACATAGAGGACTCAGTAAAAAGTCGTTCAACCGCATCTATTACCTTCTTAAACATCTTTTCTCTATCTGATGGATCGCTTTTTACTTCTGCCCTATTCAGTATCTCCCCTGTTTCCGAAATGATCCCAGCTGCAATCTTGGTCCCGCCAATATCAATGCCAATAGCCTTCTTCAAATCCCTCACCCCGAAACTAATAATAGGAATCGACCTTAAAAGGACGGTTTTATATCCAATTTACTAATAAAAAACTCATAGACAAAAAAGCTATGAATATATGGTTGCCCTTGCAAGCTTGAGGTTATTTAAGCAAAGAGCTTATTTCCCTCCTGTAACAGCAATCCCTTCAATAAACTGCTTCTGCAGGAAGATAAACAAGATCAGCATTGGCAGGATGGCTAAGAAAGATCCCGCCATCAGAATTGGGTAATTGGTCAAGAATTGCCCCTGAAGCGAGGATAATCCCACTGATAGAGTCATAGACTCAGGAGAACTGTTGACAATCATCGGCCACATCAATTCATTCCAGCTCCAGAGTGTTGTAAAGATTCCTAGAGCGATTAAACCCGGCTTTGCAAGCGGGAGCATCACCCTCCAATAAATTTGAAAATGGTTGCAGCCATCAAGTCTGGCTGCCTCCTCCAATTCTTTGGGCAGTCCCATGAAAAACTGCCGCAATAGAAACGTGCCAAACGCGCTGAACAACCCTGGTACAATGACAGCCTGCAGGGAATTGAGCCATCCTAATTTCACCATAATCATATATTGCGGCAACAGGAAAACTTGCCCAGGCACCATTAACACAGTAAGCGCTAACAAAAATAGAATGTTTCTCCCCGGAAATTCAATTCTGGCAAAGGCATATGCAGCTAATGAACATAAGAACAATTGGCCTGCTGTCCGCAGAACTGTAATAATTACGGTATTGTACATAAATTTGAAAAAGGGCAGGAGTCCAAATACCTCTTTATAATTTCCCCACTGAAAATCTTCGGGTATCAAAACCGGGGGTACTTGAATCGATTCAGCATACGTTTTTAACGAGGTAAGGATCATCCATAGGAAAGGCAGTACCATTGCTGCAGCCCCAATAATCAGGATGAAATGGAAAAGGAATGTTCTACTTGCAATAAGCTTGAGTGCTCTGTCCATCGGCATCACTTCCTTTAATCATAATGAACCCACTTTTTCTGAAGAACCATCTGGATGGCTGTAATTATTAAAATGACCGCTAATAAAAGAACTGCAATAGCCGCAGCATATCCTTTATCATTTAGTACAAATGCATGCTGATAGAACAAATAAACAATAGACTGTGTACTTTCAAGCGCCGTGCTGCTTTTTCCAATCATCATGAAAATCAAGTCGAATACTTGAAATGCACCAATCATTGACATAATGGACACAAAGAAAATAACCGGTGAAAGCAGCGGCAGTGTAATTTTAAAAAACACGGTGACAGGACCTGCCCCATCTATTTCTGCTGCCTCATAATACATCTTTGGAATGCCTTGCAGCCCTGAAAGGAAAATGACCATATTGTAGCCAATACCGCTCCAAATCGCTACCGCAATAATCGAATATAAAGCAATATTGGGATCACTTACCCATTGCGGCCCTTCAATTCCGACCAAGGATAATATATAATTAAACATCCCGTAGTCTGCGTTATACAGCCATTTCCAGACCATCGCAATGGCAGCTGGCATTGTGATGACTGGTAAAAAATACAAAGTCCGGTAAATAGATTTACCTTTGATATTCTGATTTAAAAGAACAGCCACAATAATGGACAGGAAAATTCCAATCGGCACTGTAAAAATAATATAGATGCTTGTGTTTTTAAATGCTTGAAGAAGAGTTGCATCCTCAAGCAATCTCTTATAATTGTCTAAGCCTGTCCACTCATACTGTCCAAATGAACCCCATTCGGTGAAGCTAAAGTAAAAATTCTGAATAATGGGCCAGAGATAAAAAATAAACAATCCAAACATTGTTGGTGCAATCATAAGATAAGCCCAAAAATAGTCTGACCGCTTCCTTGTTTTGGCGAGGCTCGAAACCTTTATCCTTTTGGCTGTTTTTACTTCTGTCTGAAGAGGTACTTCCTTCAAAGTCATCCCTCCTTATATAAATGGAAGAGAAGAATTGCAAAATCCTTCTCTTCAATTAGTAGTTACTTGGACAATGCCTCATTTGCTTTCTTTGTCAGCTCTTCTGCTGCTTCTTCAATACTTATTTCCTCACTCCAGGCCTTTTTAAGTACATCTGTTTCGTACTGCCAGATTTCCCCTGTGTTTTCCACACTTGGCAGAGGCACTGAATATTCGGCTCCATCAATAAATGCCTGAAGGTTTATATTAGGGACTGATTCTTTCCATGCATCCTGTGTACCATTAAATGCCGGAATGACGGTTCCCGTTTTGGCAAAGACTTCTGCTGCTTCTTTGGAACCAAGGAATTGAACAAACTTCCAAGCTTCTTCTTTATGTTTTGTATTCGAAGATATTACATTGGAAAGCCCGTGAATAGAAACGGCACGTTTTTTCCCTTGTGGAACCACTGCTACATCTAAATCGGGATTTTTCTTATATTCAGGAACCATCCAAGGACCATCAAACATCATCGCTATCTTTCCAGATGAGAATAATTCAGAAGCAGCCGTTTCGGTCATCTGCGCTTGTGTTGGAGAGAGTCCTTCTTTAATAAAGCTGACATTGTATTCTAATGCCTCGATTGCTTCAGGTTTGTCGAACCCTGCGGACTTGCCATCCTCAGAAATGATATAGCCGCCATTCTGCCAGATGAAATCATAATATCCGCCTTGATTGCCCATTAATGCCGCATAGCCCCAAATTCCTTTATCTTTGTCAGTCAGCTGTTTCGCAGCTTCCTTCAATTTTTCCCAATCCCATGTTTCATCCGGGTAGGATACTCCGGCTTCATCAAAGATTTTCTTGTTATACCATAGCCCAGTTGTATCGTAATCTTTTGGAATCCCATAAATATCTCCATCTACCGTGTACAGATCAATCAATGATTCCGGATAATTTTCTAAGCTATAATTGTCCTTTTCCGCCATTTCACTTAATGGAAGAATGACCTTCCCTTCTGCATACTGAACAACGTGTGCTCCATTCATCCATAGAACATCTGGCAAAGCACCGCCCGTTGCCGCTGTTTCAAGCTTTTGAAAGTATTGGCCATAAGGTGTGATTTCTGTTTTCACTTGAATGTCCGGATATTTTTCATTAAATAACTTAATAATTTCTTCAATCGCAGGAACCTGCTTTTTATCCCAGAATCCATACGTAATTTCAACCTTGCCATCTTTTCCTCCGCCGGATGCTGCATCATTATCACTGCAGCCTGATAGGCCAATCACACCTAATACAACGGTTAATAGCATGATGATCCATTTCTTCATCCCATTTCCCTTCTTTCCTAAAGTTTTTTGTTTGCCTAACTCAAAACATAAGGGGTTTATCTCTAGATGAATAAAAATGTTATGGACGAAAGTTATTTATAACGTTTACCACCTCCTTGGATAACGTTTTCCAAAAACTCAGGTTTCTGCATTAAGATATAATCTTAACTGGCTAAATATATTGCAACACTGCTTAAAGAGCTGTGTTTACAATCTTTTAAACTTGAATATTCCCAACTAAACCATGATAATATTCATCTATATTGATAGATTGACCCTGGTTTAACCGTGACTCTTCCGCCGCAAATGCCATTAGATGACTTCTTACAGATGCGGAAACAGAAGAAACACTGTCCTCTTTATTGCCATTCCGGACTTCTTCCAGGAATAGTCTCATAATTCCGCGGTCTCCACCGCCATGCCCGCCTACTGGCTGATCAAAATGAATCACTGTTTCCTGCCTGGTTAGGAAATCAAAAATTGAGATTTTATTCTCTTCCATGTTTCCGCGAATTTCACCTTTGGTTCCCATTATTTGAACGATTCGAGTTTGTTCTCTTGTAAAACCGCACATGCTGAAGGCAGCGGTTGCTCCTCCCTCAAATTCCATATTGACAACCTGATGGTCGACGACATTATTATCTGAACGATATACACACTTTCCATAAGGCGTTCTATTCAAGGCTTCAATTATGCCTTCATTGGTATAATCTTCTGTAAATTTTTTTGCCCAGCCTCTTCCTTCACCGAGGTAATACCGTCCTGCATGGAATGGACACTCAAGCTCGGCAGGACATCCATCCAAGCATCGCAGCGGGCCTCCTTCCGGGGCATTTTCTGCTTTAAAATGCATCAGGGATCCATACGAACTTAGTCTTTTACATGGTTTTCCGAGTACATATGAAATGATATCCATGTCATGACAGGACTTTTGGAGAATCATTGGACTTGATTTTTCTTTGTTTTTCCAATTGCCTCTTACAAAGCTGTGTGACATATGCATAACTTCAACATTTTCATTTAATTGAAGAGATACAACATCACCGATCTCCCCTTGGGAAATTACCTTTTTTATTGCTTTCCAAAAATCGGTATACCTGAGCACATGGCAGATGGTCAGCTGACGGTTAAATGTTTTGGCTTGCTGTTCCATTAATATACATTCTAATGGGTCAGGTGACATTGGTTTTTCCAGGAGGACATGATACCCTTGCTCTAAAGCTCTCATGGTCACTTTGAAGTGGTTTCTATCCAGGGTACAGATAATGGCAATATCGGCAATTTGTTTGTCCAGCTGTGAGATCTCTTCCCATGATTCATAGCAATTTTCATTTGGAATTTGATGTTCTTGCTGTATTCTCCCTCTCCTTTCCTTATTCGGTTCTGCAACAGCAATAATTTTTAATTCATGCGGATAATCCAGAGCATATGGTGCATATGCTCTCGCCCCTCTGTCTCCAGCTCCTATAAGGATCGCTGTCATTGTCTTCATGTATATTTCTCCTCTCTATTTAGCCGTATAAACCCCGGAAAATTTCCGTAATTTATCCAAACGTTTTCCAAACGTTTTCAAAAAAAGAACCGCTTAGGTCCGTTTTTTAGAAGATGATTCACGAATAACTAAATCAAATGGTAAAATAATTTTGATTGGCAAAACCACTTTTTCCTCTACCATTTCCATAATCGTTTTCGCGGCCATTTTTCCCATTTCATATTTGGGGATTTCTACTGTTGAAAGCGGCGGTGATGAATATTTCCCCATTTCAATATTATCCACTCCAAAGAATGCAATATCTTCTGGAATTCTCAGCTGATTTTCTATAACTGCTCTCATTGCAGCCAGAGCCATTAAATCACTTGCACAAACCATAGCTGTCGGCAAATCTCCCGAACTGCTTTTAATGAGCTGGTTCATTCCCTCATAACTGTTTTCCATTTTCCATCTGGTATTGATAACCCATTCATCTCGAATAGAAAGGTCTGCATCTTTCATAGCAGATTGATAACCTTTAAATCGTAATTCTTCATTTAAGTCCTGGTAAGCTTCATTAATTCCCCCGCCGATAAACCCAATATCACGATGACCCTGATTCACTAAATGCTGTACAACTTTTTCCAATGCGGCCACACGGTTATAATCTATAATCGCAATATCTTTATCGGAATAGTAGAAGTCAAGTCCCACAACAGGAATCGTTTGCTGTATGTAATCAATTAGGCTTTCATCAATACTGTCGATCAGCAGAAGTCCTTCAATCCCGAGATCATGAATGGTCTTGAGAAGAAGTGCTTCATTTTCAATCTCATCCTTAGTGATACTTATTAATGTATAATCATTTTCTGTTAAAGTATCACGAATACCTGTATAGATATTGGAAAAATATGGATTTATTTCAGCCTGTGTAGGATTGGCAACCCAGCCAATTTTCATTGTCCTGGCATCACTTTTATTCTGTCTGTTGCTAACCAGATTTCTTGCATGCTGATTGGGTGTATACCCCAGCTCCTTGACAGCCTGCCAGATTTTATTTCTCGTTTCCTGGTTAACATTCCTTGTCTGGTCATTCTGAATAACTCTGGAAACAGTAGAAATAGAAACGCCAACATACTCCGCAATATCCTTTAATCTAACCACAAAACACACCTCTAGGCTGTAACTTCCCGCAGTAATCGCCGGAATTTTTTGAATTTAAATAGACTATAGCACCTGAATTTATTTTAAGTCAATAGCTTTTAACATTTATTTTGTTTTTATAAACTCCTTCCAGGCAGTAATCCCACCCTCTAAAACAGTAGCATTAAATTCTTTTTCAGAAAGGATGGCTGCACACCTTGCCGCGGAATTCCCTGTTGTGCATGCTACAATTATTTCTTTCCCCTTTGGCAATGAATCAGTTTCAGCTTCAAAAGTGTGATTTAAGATGTGTGTTTTTGGTATATTTAAGCTTTCGATATTAGAACCTTCTAAATGATACGCTTTGTATTTTTCCTCTGCACGTACGTCTAATAAGGTGACATTCTCTTGCTTCATTTTTTCATATAATTCCTTTGGAGTAATTTTGTTAAGTGCAATTGTGATCCGCTCCTTTTTTGTCTTAACTTTAAATTAATAATACCTCAAATTAAAATATCTCTCATTATTCATAGAATCAAGACATGCTATCCATGCTGTAAAAAAAAAATTACTGCATAGACAGATGTCTTTTTTAACCGTATCAAATCCAGCATTAACTGCACATAGCACAGCTCTCCGGGAATTCCTAAAACGTGAACATACGGGCAATGAAACGATCTGCTATGGGTATGCATACAAATTTACTTCTGATGATGAATTAAAAGTATTTATAGGTGAATTAAATAATTTATAGTTTAAAAAAGTTCCTGTCCCCTAATTACTAAAGTAACCTGGGCAGGAACCATATTATTTCTTCTTCTGCCTATACAAATCAGCCGATTTATACCCTTGTGATAAAATATCGACCATTTGTGCTTCGCGTTTCTCACGGGTTTTCTGCTGTTTAACAGAAAAGATGTAGCGGGCCCAATCCTTTTTGTAACCTGGGGTTAGTTCCTGATAAAATTTCAATTCATTTGGATGATCTGCTAAGATCTCTTCAATATCATTCACGTTATTTTCATAATCAGCCACACATTGACTAGGAGCGACTGATTTTTTCTCCTTCTTCTTTTCACGCTTCAATCCAACAACCGTAAAGACATCATCCATGCTCACCATCCGCGAGAATTTCACATCGCTATTTTCCACATACCCATCTTCTCCCACTTTCATCGCCGGAAAAATATCATCCCTATGAACGTATGTATCATACCGTTTATTTCCTTTTTTAGGATAAGCGAAAAATAAATATCCTTTTTCGAGCAGCTGCTCCTCATCGATCACTTTTCGGGTAAACTCTGTCATTTCATCAATGGTTTCTACAAAGATGAAGATTGCATCATGCTCACCTGATAAAGTGGTTTTGTATTTATTAAATACAGCATAGTCAATTGGCTGGTTGAGCACAGCCAAATTATTATATTTATTAAGCTTTAATTTATCAATGATTGACATAACATACTGCTCCTTTTAATTTTCACTTTTCTAAAAAGTTTATTAAAGCATCCAAATCTTTCGCACAGGCTTTCCTAAAGGCTCCAGCCATCATCTTTCCAAACAATTTTGAAAAGCCTGTGAGTCCCTTAATCTCACCAAGTAAAGTAACTTCTGAAGCATCATCTGCTGAAACGATTATGTATGTAAATAAAAATTCTCCTTTGCCTGTTGTTCCTTTGGTTCCATCACAGCGCAGTACAATTTTATTGGGCTCATCGAGTTCGACAACTTCAAAATGTTCAGCAGCTTCTTTGCCAAACATTTTCCTTGTCTCTTTCCAGTGACTCCCCACTTTTAATGGCCCGCTCTCCTCCCGCTCTATTCCAACTAGACCATTCATCCAGTCCTTTGCCGAATCAAGATCGATTAAAGCTTTGTAGGCATTTTGTGCAGATACCTGAATGGATCTTTTCACTTCAAAATGGATACTCAAGCTAACTGCCTCCTTTATAACTTTTTTCTAAAATATATCACAAATTAATAAAGTGCTCACTCTAAATTAAAATAAGTTAACGAATCGAGATTCTCCTTATCGCAACATATTGTCATTAGGATATCTATAACTTATACTTCTATTAAATTCATTAATGAGATGAGAGGATGATTCAAATGAGTACAGGGCAGCAATCAACGTCAAACCTATCACTGAAAGAAAAAGCTGTTTCTTTTCTGCAGCTGGTAGCATCAGGCCAGGTCCGTGAAGCCTACAAGCGTTACATCAGCCCAGATTTTTCCCACCATAATCCCTATTTCCGTGGCGATGCAGAATCTCTCATGCACGCGATGGAAGAGAATGCAGCGCAAAACCCCAGCAAATTACTTGAAGTCAAACTCGCAATCCAGGAAAATGAAACCGTTGCCGTTCATTCCCACGTGAAGCAAAACCCCGAGGACCTCGGTGGAGCAGTAGTACATATCTTTCGGTTTCAAAACGGCAAGATTGCTGAACTGTGGGATGTAGGACAGCCCATACCAGATGAATCGCCTAATGAGAATGGGATGTTTTAACATAATTAAAAATGCCTACTGCTCCTGCAGCAATGTATGAAGGATCCTCATCTGTCCTGCTATCGCTATCTCAAGGCCCCTATAGTTGAAATACTGGGGGAATAGCCAAAGCGATAATTGTCTTATAATTCATGTTAGTAAGAGGGAAAGTTTTTATTGCATTATCACTTTTATGCGTTTTTACTTTAATAAGTTGAAATAATAAACAGAATTGTATAAAATTAAAGTGGTCGAACCCTCACAATTCGACCCCCTATTATCCATTGAGCTTAGGAATTTTCTAAGCTCTTTTTTAATGATGCTTCCCTGCCAGCCTGTATAAGATCGACTGAAACTGAAAAACCTATCCTTGCAATGGCCGTACGTATTCAGCTTCGTTCAATAGGAGGATTACAATGGAAAATGTATTCGATTATGAAGATATTCAATTAATTCCCGCAAAAAGTATCGTCAATAGCCGATCTGAATGTGATACAACGGTCTTCCTGGGGGACCGTGCGTTTAAACTGCCAGTGGTGCCTGCCAACATGCAGACGATTGTAGATGAGAAAATTGCCATATATTTAGCAGAGAACGGGTATTTCTATATCATGCATCGATTCGAACCAGAGAAGCGAATATCTTTTATGAAAGATATGAAAGCACGCGGATTATACTCTTCGATCAGTGTTGGCGTCAAAGAAGGCGAGTATGAGTTTATACAGCAAATAGCTGATGAAGAGCTGTCACCGGAATACATTACTATTGATATAGCTCATGGCCATTCCAATGCTGTCATCCAAATGATTCAGCATATTAAGAAAAACCTTCCTCAAAGCTTTGTGATTGCCGGCAATGTCGGAACTCCGGAAGCAGTCAGAGAATTAGAGAATGCTGGTGCTGATGCCACAAAAGTTGGTATTGGGCCTGGCAAGGTTTGCATCACAAAAATCAAGACAGGATTCGGAACGGGCGGCTGGCAATTAGCTGCACTTCGCTGGTGTGCAAAAGCAGCAAGCAAACCGATCATTGCAGATGGAGGTCTTCGCACCCATGGTGACATTGCTAAATCAATTCGATTTGGTGCAACCATGGTGATGATTGGTTCCTTGTTTGCAGGACATGAGGAGTCACCTGGTAAAACCATTGAGAATGAGAAAGACGGAAAGCTCTATAAAGAATACTTCGGCTCAGCCTCTGAATTTCAAAAAGGCGAAAAGAAAAATGTTGAAGGCAAAAGAATTTTAGTAGAGCACAAAGGATCATTAGCAGATACGCTAAAAGAAATGGAGCAGGATCTCCAGTCCTCCATTTCTTACGCTGGCGGCAACAAGCTGGATGCCATCCGTCATGTTGATTATGTTATTGTAAAAAATTCGATCTTTAATGGTGACCGGGCTTTTTAACCCGCCCATGTGACTTTCTAATCTTTGCAAAACATTCCTCCAATTAATAAAACCACAGAAGATGTCAGCACTTTCCCATCAGGAAGGCATCTTCTGTGGTTTCATCATTACCTTTTAAATTGGAAAAACACTTACGAAGAGCTCCAATTTTAAAAAGCAGATATCTTATGTACACCTTGAGGTTAAGATCCCATAGACTGCTCTACTGCATTTTCCCAGCTCGGAAAATAATACAATGCATTTTTCATTAGCTCTGGATTTGATTTTTTTACTTGCTTCTTTCGGGGCGGCTGCCCTTCTTTTTCCAACAGTTCTGAGATCCCGGTCAATACTTCTTCAACACTCATGCTTGTTTCCACATCATTCCTCCTTTTTGAATTCAACTATATAATTTCCATTTGACGAAAAATTATTCAGCCTTCCTTCATTATTATTATTCAGTATTAAACTGGTATTCTAGCTGGTCCAAAAATCACGCCAGTTTAATAAAGCTATCAAATTAAAAAATTAATTTCATCCCTTCATGACTCGCAAAAAACCCCAGCCTATTATAAAAACGATGTGCATCATCACGCTGCTTGTCTGTTGTCAATTGGACAAGGCCACACCCCTCAGACTTCGCTATTGCAATCGCTTCTTTAAACAAGGCTTCTCCTACCCTTTTACCACGGTGGCGCTGATCAACACGCACACCTTCAATTTGTGCACGTTTCATCCCTTGTCGCGCTAAACCAGGAATGATTGTTAACTGAAGGCAGCCAATCACCGACTGACCGTCTACAGCTAAAATGATCTGATTTCCCGACTGTACTTCTATTGCCTTAAATGCTTTATAATAACAATCCGGCAGAGGTTCTTCATACCTCTCACGCTTTGCTCCTAATTCATCATCGGCAAGCAAGCGGACAATAGCTTGTAAATCTTCTTCATTAGCTTTTCGAAAATGCATTGAAAATCACTCCTTCAGCACGAAAAATACTTAAATACATTACTGATTATTTTCTATTAATATTTTATTTTCCCTTTATTAGGCTCTTTTCACAAAACATCTGCACCACCGCCTAACAATCAATAAAATTAAACACCCAATTAAAATTATTAATATTTTTAATTATAATTATTTATTTTTTTTGATTCATTGTTATATAATCAAGTCAAATAAAAGGAAGGATTTTCATTATGGCTTATAAATTAATAACTGATTGTCCTGTCTGCAGTAAAACATTGAAAATTACGAAGCTGCAGTGCTCTCATTGTCACACGACCATTGAAAATGAGTTTGAATTATCTAAGCTGGCATCATTATCAAAGGATCAGCTTCATTTTGTGGAAGTATTCTTAACATGCAGAGGAAATATCAAAGAAGTTGAAAAGGAACTGGGTATTTCGTATCCAACGGTACGAGGCAAGCTAACAGAAATCATTTCATCCCTCGGATATGTGCAGAAAAAGAAGAATGAAGCAGACGAGAAAAAAATTGTCACCATGTTGGAAAATGGCGAGATCACACCTGAAGAAGCCATAAAGCTTTTAAAAGAGGAATAGGGAGGAAGTTATCATGAAAGAGGAAATTTCAAGAGTGCTAACAATGGTTCAAGAAGGGAAAATTGATGCCGATAAGGGATCAGAACTGATCCAGGTATTAAAAGAGAAAGAAGAAACGGGTAATAAGCTGGCAGTGAAAACGGCTAAATATTTAGATAAAACTTTAAAAATTCGTGTTGTATCCGCCGAAGATGATAACGTTACGGTCAATTTGCCAATAAAACTTGTCAAGGCAGTATTAATGGCTGGACACAGCATCGCAGCTAGTATCCCCCAATCAGAAAAATACGTTAAAGATATAGACATAAGCCTTATTATAGAAGCAATCGAAAACGAATTAGATGGCCAAATTGTTGATATTAAATCGGCAAACGGGGATACCGTTTCTGTCATCATCGATTAGTGAATGCCTATGCTGCATGTAAAAGTGAAAGCAAAAGACGTTCGGTTAACCATCCCAATTCCATATGCAATTTTAAACATTGCCATTTCAATTTTTTGTTCAAAAATGTTTCATCAAAATGTAAACAAATGGACAAAAGAGCACTTCGAAAGAAAAGAACTGGACTTTACCTTTCCATTAATAGATAAAGAAGCGCTCAAGCCTATTGTCAAGGAACTGAAAAATCAAAAGGGGATCGTGATAGTAGATGTCAAAGCTAAGGACGGTTCTGAGGTTCAGGTAAGACTTTAATTTATTTATATCTATCACTGTTCGGCATTTAAAGAAAAAGCCTAATTTCTGGCTTACAAAACCAAGAAAATTAGGCCTTTGTTTCCTTTATTCCTCTTCATTTTTAAAAGTTCCATAGAAATACATTTAAAGATAGGCCTCTGCGACTTTTCCCAGCCTGCGAATCCCCTCTGTTATTTCCTTCTCATCCGCATAACTGAAGGAAAGACGCAGAAATTCAGTTCCGGCTCCCTGATCTTTGAAAAAGTACTTGCCAGGAATAAAAGATACCCCCTCTGCAAGGGCAAGTGTCAGCAGTTCCGATGTATCGGCACCGGGAATCTTCATCCACACGAAATAACCCCCTTCAGGCACGTACCAGGAAGCTGAATCAGGAAAGTACTGTTCCAATGCTGAGATCAGAACATTGCATTTGGACCGGTATGTATCTCTCAAGGTTACTAGTTTATTATTAAAATCCGTGTTTGCCAAATAAACAGCCATGGCAGATTGAGCAAACGGATGGTTCAGATCTTTTTTAAACCAGGCGCATGCATGGATGATTTCACTTGCTCCCGCTATCCATCCTATACGCATGCCGGGGGCCACTATCTTGGATAACGAACCGACATGCAGAACCCGGGAGCTTTGATCCATTGCTTTAAGAGTGGGGAGACTTTTATTAAATGATAATTCCCCATAAGCATCATCCTCAACTATTAGGAAATTATACTTATTGGCAAGCTCCAATACATGCTGCCGGCGCTCTTCTGTCATTGTCGTACCTGTAGGATTTTGAAAGGTTGGGATCGTATAAAGAAAACGAGGCAGAGCGAGCCCTTTTTGCTTTCTTTCCTCTAGAATCTCTTCCAATACATCTGTTTGAAGTCCGTTCTTGTCTACAGGAATACTAATTGTATGTTTTGTGTAGTTTTGGAAAATTTCTAAAGCCTCCATATAAGTAGGAGATTCTATTGCCACGATTGACTCCTCATCAAGGAGAATGCGGGCAATCAAATCGATCGCCTGGCATGCACCCGAAGTGATCAAAAGCTCTTTTTCAGCAACAGATATTCCCCGCTCTTTCAATCTCATTAAAACCTGTTCCTTGAGTTTTATTATTTTGGGACTTCCTATATAATGGAGCGGCAAATCATGCTCTTCCTCTAATAGACTGTTAACAGCTGCCTTTACCTCTTCATCAGGCATAAGGGAAGGAGCTGGATAGCCGCAATGCAGGCGTATACACTCATCTGGAATCTCCGGAATCCACTCCCCAGGGGGATTATTCTGAAGTGCTAATTTGATGTTGTCAGGAAAAAAAGAAGCGGCATTCACTTGAATCCACACCCTTCCAGCAGTTTTATTATTCATTATAAACCTCTTGCAAGAGATGCTCCACTAAAACTATAAAAGCAAGTGCTCCTGAAAATGTCTTTTTACCTTTACCCAATCTTCCTTTATGACACTATACAGGACAGTATGACGAATAGTCCCCTCTTTTCGTATCATATGATTTCGAAGAACGCCCTCTTTTACCGCACCGATTCGTTCTATCGCTTTCTGTGAGCGGACATTTTCATGTCCGGTTTTGATTTGGACGCGATTAAGTGACAGTTCTTCAAAACAGTATTTTAATAATAAATATTTACAGTTTGTATTAAGATCCGTGCGCCAATAAATAGGGCTCATCCAAGTGGAGCCGATTTCAAGATGTTTATGCTGGGCTGAAATATCAAGAAACCAGGTAGCGCCAATGATTTTCCCTGATTTTTTATGGACAATGACAAAAGCAAAATCGGTGCCTCTCTCCCGTTTTTGTATGGCATCTTTGACATAATGAATGACCCTGCTTTTCTCTGTTAAATCAACAGACATATGCTCCCATATGCGTTTATCCTGAGCTGCTTCATAAATTACGTCAACATGCTCAAGCTCCATGGGAATTAACTGCACAACATTGTTTTCTAATTTTTGCATGCTATCACTCTCCTTGAATCTATTAAAGCCGAATTCTGGTATGATAAAAATAACCAAAAATGAATTTTAATATAATACCAGGGAATGATTCGATGGAAATTCAAATTCTGCTTTCGGAAAATGGAATAAAGTACAAAGAAATTTATGAACAAATTCGGCTGGCGATTTTAGATAATAAATTGTCAGCTCATGCAAGACTTCCTGCAAAGCGGCGGCTGGCTGAACAATTAAACGTAAGCATCATAACTGTTCAGATGGCTTATGAACAATTGCAGAGTGAAGGCTACTGTTATTCAGCAGAACGCAAAGGCTATTTTGTTTCTGAAATTCAGGGTGAAATGCACTTTAATCAGATTAATACAATGGACTTGGAGAAAAGAATTCAGAATGAGTTCCTCATAAATTTTAAAAATGGGCAAATTGATGCCTCTGCCTTCCCCTATAAACATTGGAACCGATTATACAGAAAAGAGCTTAATGAATCTAATGCCAGCAATGCACAGTGGCAGGGCGAATATTCTTTGCGTGTTCAAATTGCACTATACTTACAGCAAGCTAGAGGGCTGGCCTGCCAGCCGGAGCAAGTGTATATTTTCAGCGGGTTTCAGCAGCTGCTGCTAAATGTCTGTTTGTTTTTTAAACGGAGAGCCATCGGAATAGAAGATCCAGGTTTTAGTCGGGCAAGATCTGTTTTTGATCAATTGCAGCTGCCTTGTTATCCGATTTCTGTGGATGAGGAAGGATGCTGTGTGCCTGATGAGCCAATAAAATTATTGTATACGACACCTGCTCATCAATACCCTACTGGTACAATTATGTCTATTGCCAGAAGGGTTGAACTGTTGAAATGGGCAATTAATCAGGATGCTTTCATTATCGAGGATGACTATGATTCTGAATTTCGCTACAAAGGGGCACCAATCCCAGCATTATCACATATGGATTCCACCGGGCGGGTACTGTATTTCGGCACCTTTTCAAAAACACTGTTGCCATCACTTCGGATCAGCTATCTGATTATGCCAGCAGCACTGCAGCAGGACTTCGAAAAATTTAATGCTTATCAAAAGTCGACTGTTTCAAGAATCGATCAGCGAGCTGCTGCAAAATTTATGGAAGAAGGACTTTATTCATCTCATATAGCAAAAATGAGAACTTTATATAGAGCTAAAAGGAGCTGTTTAATAGATAGCCTGTCAAAGCATTTAGGAGAACACTTTGACATAATTGGAGATACAGCGGGCTTGCATATCATCGTGACATTACCAGATGGATTGAATGAACCTAAAGCAATTGCTCTGGCAAAGTCGGCGGGAGTTGAAATCGATGCTGTTTCGCCTATGTATCAGCTTCACAAGCCAAATAATCATGTGATGTTTGGATATGGCGCACCATCGATGGACGAGATTGAGAGAGGAGTCCAGTTAATCGCTAAAGCATGGAAAGGTTATCTTTTAGACTAAGTCATATATTCAACTAAAAGAGCGTTTATCAAACAGGATAACGCTCTTTTGGTGAAGCGGTAAACATGCATATCTTTTCCTTAATAGCCACCATAAAATCAAACAAATTCATCCCCTGGATTTGCTGGAATTTATACAAGTCCTGCTTATAGTACATATGAATATGCTTCCCGGTGATTCCCCTTTTTTCTTCAATGGAAGTAATTTGGTTATACGCAAATTCTTCAATTATTTCCTTATTTGTTTCTGATACCGGGATTCCATAGAATAGCAGTCTTTTGTTCGTTGCCGCAAAGAAGCCTGCGTGCGGAGTTAAACAGTAATGGGCAACTAATGAACAGCTTAAACATTCAATAATGTTTTCACCTTCTTTCAATACATGTTCAACCTGACTTCTAACGCTATGCATGGAACGATCCCCCTCATTTTCAGTAAATAATTTCATCTATCAAACCGCTGTCTTCACTGCAAGTATCAGCCCGGTAGACCAATCCAATTCTGTTATGTCCAGGTCAGGTCTGTCCTGCAGAGTTTTAAGAAGTTTAGTGGCTTTTATCCTAAATTCTTCAGGCAATTTCTGCTGCGGAAACACATCATGAATCACATAAAAACCGCCGATATTCAAATGATCCAGGGTTTTGTCCAGTAGCTCGAATTTCCCCGGCCATGTATCTGCAAAAATAAAATCGAAGCCTTCTGACAGGTTTTGTATAAAAGCTGCTCCGTCCTCACAGCAAAATGTGATTCTGCTGTCATTCCCGAGGTACTTTCTCGCGATCGATTGCACACTAGAGTCTATATCAACGGTTGTAAGCTTACTGTCTTCATCCATCCCATCAATGATCCAGGAAGCAGACGCTCCCGTTCCTGTTCCCAGCTCCAAAAAGCTTCCTCCTGGTTTTGAGGCAGCCAGCCCCTTCAGTAAAAATCCTGTTTTTCGATCACATGACTGCCCGAAGCCGAGCACATCAGATTCCTGCAATATCCTCGAATATGCTTCCGGTACCTGTATAACACCGTTTTCCATTTTGCCATTCCTCCTCTTTATTCGTTATCAAATCATAAAAGAGCATCAAAAAAAGGCCTCTCATTATAAGAGGCCTTTACTTATCAAAACGACCTCTTATCTCCCAGAGCATCAACTCTGTTGGAATTAGCACCTTCCTGACATAATCAGGGGTTGCTGAGGCTTCGCAGGGCCAGTCCCTCCACCTCTCTGGATAAGAATTTGTATAAAATTTATATTTTCAACCAAGTATTGCATAGTTTTTGCAAAATGGCAACACTTTAATTCTTTTAATCTAATGAACAGCTTCCTCCCCTTGATAAATCCGGAATGCCGGAATAATCGTATCCGATACAATCTCTTTCCCTTTTTCCCGGATGAAGTCCAATTTATAATACGCATCGAATCTCTGGCTGATCTCTGTTTTCACCAACTCAGGAGGAGTAACGACGATGAATTGGAACTTCAGCTTATCTGCTACTGCGAAAATCGGGTCAAGTACATGGGCAGAAGCAGCTTGTCCGAACGGATTATCACAGACTAACGGGACCCAGCTTTGATCGGTTTCACTCTTGACCGAAAGAAGCATCATCATCATGACCATGCGTGCAGATAGCTTTTGACCGCCGCTGCCATCGGATTTAGTCTTTGAACCCTGGTTGATCGTCTGCCAGGTTGAATAATGCTCTCGCTGCGGTTTTCCGTACATGAATGCATTATCAGTACGCATATTATATACCAGCAGCTCCGGGTAACGATTCCTGAGGGAGACAAATAAAATCTGCTCATCACTGATGAGCTGTTTGATTTCCTGATCCTGCTCCAGACTATTGTCATCAATCATCTCGAATCGTTTCGTAATTTTGTTAATGGCCGAAACGAAATGCTGTTTCAGTAAAGGTTCAATATCTTCCGCTTTTTTAGGAAGGATGTCTTCTTTGAGCTGAACGAGCGGGAAAGAACCCCGTTCATTCTTCAGCTTCATTTTCGCAATCATCGAGCGAATCGCTTCTGAAATGCTCATTACCTTCATGCTCGCACGGCTGGCCCAGAAGTTCTGCGCTTTTTCTGCCCGTTCTTTATCTCGTTCCAGCTGCTCTAAGCCGCTCTGTGAAAAGCGCTTCATGTTTTGGACCACACTTTGAATATGCGCATAATGCCTGGTATCCATATGATCAAGCGTAGTTAAAACTTCATTCTTAAAGCGGATTTCCCAATCCTTTCCTTCAATATTGAGTTTTAAATTGCGCAGGGATTGTTCAATTTTTGCGTGCTTCTCCTGGCCTTCATCCTGGATACCCTGATGTTTTTCACTCCAGGAAATGATGCTTTGCTTTCCCTGGCTCTTTATTTTTTCAATATCTTCATCCGTAAAAGCTGCTGCTTCCTCTTTAAGGATTACGGATAGATGCAATTGATTGTTTTCAAACTCAGCAATGTTTTGCTCCGTCTCTTTTTTGCGCTCTTCCGTTTTCTTTATTTCTGCATTCGTCTGTTTGGTCTGGTCAGTAATTTCAATCGTCTTCACTTCCAGATCAAGTTCTTCCCATTCTTCAGGATGTTTATCATGCTTGGCCACCTTTTTAACAGTCTTATCACGCTGCGCCTTCGCATGCTTTAAAGACGTATCAGCAACTGTTACAGCTGTTCCCTGCTCTCGCTCTTCTTTCTCTGCTGCCTTTGTTTCCTTTGCAGCTGTCTGAACCATCTTTTCCAAAATACTCATTGGTTCATCCGGTACAGACGCATCCTTCCACTCTACGTTAAGAGCATGAAGTTTTTTCTCGAGCTTCTTTTGCTGTTTTTGCTCCGATTCTTTTGTCGCCTGGATCGCCAGCAATTCACTGGCTTGTACTTCTTTTGATTTTTGCAGCTGTTTAAGCTCCTCAATGCTTCCAATGGTTTCTTCCAGCATATGAGATGATAATCGCGGGACCTCTTCAGAGGCTTCTGCTTTCTCAGCGGCTGGAAAAACAGCACCATCTATAAAAAAGCTAATCTCCTTAATATTTTGCTCCGCTGATAGCTTCCATTCCAAGTACGTTTGGCTCCACTCTTCCTGCAGTTCAGCGATGGTCTGATGCTCGTTTGCAAGCTCATTCTGTACACTTTCGAAAGCTTCCTTTTGTTTCTCTTTTTCCTGCTTTACCCGTTTATTTTCCTGATGCAGCGACTTTTCATGTTTAAAGTTCTCTAATGTTTCCACATCTTTTAATAGCTTCTCAATCTTTACCTTCGTCTTTTCCAGCTGTTCTCTAAGTTCCCGCTGCCGTTCTTTTTCTTTTTCCTCCTGCACGATGATGGCCTGCAATTCCGTTTTCTTGGAAAGCATGGCTTCCTTTTCCTGAAGCAGCGCTCTTTCGATATCACCGGCAAGGTCATTGGAAAGGAAACGGTCGATTTCTTTTAAAATACGGCGGAGAGAGCTCTCCGTTTTTTCAATTTCTAGAAGTGTATCTTTCTTTTCTTCTATTTGTTTGGCAATCTTAATTTTCCAGTTCATGAACTGACTTTTATCTGTCAGCAGTTCCTTCTCCGTACCGGTGATCATCACAAAGGAATACTGCGGATTTTCGCCCGTCATGTCTTCCCGCATAAAAATCGGAACCGGGTTCTTAAACATTCTTCCGGCAAGGACCTGCTTATTCATTTTTTCCCATTGCGGCCTGCTTACCACTAAGCCATAGGGCAGGAGAGGATGAGAAAGTATGTGGCTCGCGATTTCATCCGGTTTTAAGGATTGGAGAAATTGTGAGCCGTAAAACACATCTATCCCTGTTTTCTCATCAATCCATTCCTTTAGTTCCTTCACATCATTATTCGCAATCCAGAAATGCTCATCATTCAAAGCATAATCCAGCTGCCTTTCCCAGAGCACTTTTTTAATGTCTTCCCCTTGCTCACGATTTTGAACGAGCAGCTCTTCCACCTGCAGGGCATATTTGGATAAAAGAGCATTCGTAAACTGTGCTGTGACATCATCCAGCACACCTTGCAGCTTATCGTACAGCTTCCCTTCTTTTCGCTGCTGCTCTTCACTTTTCATCTTAAACTCTTCACACTTTTCTTCAGAAAACTGAATGGATTGAGCGAGCGTTCCATGTGAAGATGCAAGCTGGTTCTGCTTATCATTGGATTGTTTCTCTTTTGCCTGCAAATCTTCGAGAGCAGATTTTTTGGTTTCTATCTGTTTGTTAAGATTTTCGATAAAGCCCTTTAAATCATAGGTTAAGCGATCACCGAATTCTTTGATAAGCTGTTCTTCTTTTGATTCAAATTCATGAATTTGGGTATAAAGAAAATCAATTTCCGTACGAAGCTGGGCAATCTTCTGGGTCTTTTGTTTATCCTGCTTAGACAGATCGTTTGCTTTTTTCTTTAAAAATTTCTGATATCCGGCATAATGCTGAACGGCTTCCCTAATAGCCGCGGAGGATTTTTCCCACTGCTGAGCCGCTTCTTTTTTGATTTCATCCATTCTTTGATTCACTTGCTCTAGGCCGCTGTTTTGCTCAAGCTTCATAATCTGCTGAGAATGCGCGCGAATGCTCTGTTCCCCTTCATGCCATTCTTTCAATAACAGCTGAAAAGCCAGCTCATCTTTTCTCTCCTGCTTTTCTTTCACCGTTTCCTGCAGAATCATATGCTTCTTCTGCTCTTCCCCTAGTTTCTTCTCCCAATCCAGCACTTCCCTGTGAGCTTTTGCGTACTCAAGGTTATCTTTCTGAAAACGCAGTTCCACTTGCTTGCCCATTAATTTATCGTTTTCATTTTCCAGCTCAATGAGTGTTTCTTCTTCCGTTTTCTTCAAATGCTCTAAAGCACCAAGCAGCTGTCTCCCGACCTTAATGCTGTCCTCAACAATTTCTTTATGCTCGATGCCCTTTGCCAGACTCTCTTCAAATGGAAGAATATCTTCGAGGAACTCTTTATGAGCCTGCTCTCTTTTCAGCAAAACAGGCAGGTCCTTTGCAATGCTTGCCTGACTCTTAAAAATCTCCACCAGATCGTTCTTCTGATGCTCAGTCCGGTGCAGAACCTGGCTGACTGTAGGAATAATCCGCTTTTGGAACAGGGAGTGATCATCTTCAGCACCTTCAAAAAATTTTCCTACGCCTCCCTCATCCTTGTTAATGTCTTTCATAATATCCCAGTCTTTGCGGTTAATGCCGTATGTATCAAGAATGCGGTAGTGCTTCTTTGTATCACGGTAGACATCATAGCCATTCCATTTTAAATAATCCTTCAGGCCATCCGTATCAGCCAGTTCACCATCTTCATAGAGCGGAATATGTTCAAGTGATGCTTCTTCTTTCCGTTCAAACTCCCTTGTATAAAACGCAATATTCGGGATAATTTTCGCTTCCTGTTCAAGCGTTTTGCTTTCTCCGCCTTCTTCGTTCATGGAAATCCGCTGTTCTGCTGAAAACATTCCGCCCGTCACCAAATGCCTGCGGTCAGCCCCGTCGAGTTCCCATTGAATGAGAACATGAAAGGTATAAGGAATGAATTGCTCTTTATTATTAAAAAAGAATTGCTGATAATAGCGGTTGTTCTGCTTTCCCCAAGACGTTCCCGGCTTGAGAATCTGGAAGATGGTCTGCAGGAACACCCCTTTCCCGCCTCCATTCATCATGGAAATAAGGCCGTTTGTGGAGGTCTCCTCATTATGGAAGTTAAATGTTGTATCCTTGTATTGCTTTTGCATGCCATCATATTTCAGGCCGGCAATTCTAATTCGATGGATTTTCGGCATGCTGCTCCTCCTCTGCCTTCATTAGTTCCTTGAACATTTCATAACGGTCATAATCATGATACAGATATTCAATCCGCTCAAATAATTCCTGTTTAGGAATCGCCTTTGGAATATCCTCCCGATCGAGAATGACGATAAGTCCTTCTGTCTCCAAAAGACGCATGCTGCTTGCTATCAAACCGATACGCGTCCTGCGATTGGCTTTCTTAGATCCATAATCATCCGTGTCGACCTCCATGTATTTCCATGTAGTCACAACGTCCTTCATATCAATTTTTTCATCTGCTCCGAAATCCGGTTTTGCTTTAAGAATGCTATCCCAATTCATGATAACATCATTCACTTGCCGTTCCAGGGTATAGAAGCTAACCCCTTCGCGTTTCGTACGGATTTTCGCCGCCTGGCTGCGGTCGATGCTTGCCAGGAATGCCATAATGACTACGCTCATCAGGTGAAAGTGTTTCTTCGTTTCAATCTGCTTATGCCGATCTTTCATATGAGTAAAATTTGTAGCAAAAACAGAGCCGGTCGGCTGCACGACGAGCTGAATCCGTTTTGGCGATTCAATGATAAAGGTGCCGGATTCGTCTGCCAATAAGAGAACCGTCTGTCTTACATCAGGATCGAAATACGCCTGAAAGTACTCGCTGTTTTCGTCGATGACCTTATCTTTTAAAAGCGTAAAATAAACCGCTGATGCTTTTTTGATACTTTCTGCACTCATCATTTCTCCTCCTGCACACAAATTTTAAAGGGAGTGATTTTCATTTGATACCAGAGGAAGGGTTCCGCCCGATGATCAAACTCAGTATATATTTTCAAGCCTTCAAACACCTGGAACTGCGGATATTCCTGCATCAGTTTATAGAGGAGAATCTCCCGTTCATCACTTAACGTCTCTTCTTTCCGCTGCAGTACCTGGACCTTCAGCGGCTTTTTATCAAACATCATCCATAAATCAATCGTTTCTGATTCTTCAAACCATAAATCCTGTACTTCAAGCGGCAATGTCGTTAAATCAGCCAGTGAAAACTCTCTGTATGTCTGCAAATATTGAAACACATAGCTCCAGGCATTGATGACAGAATCCCAGTTCGTTACCCTCTGATGGGTAATGCTTTCCTCTTGCACTTCTTCCTCCATTACCTCTGTAAGCTGCGTTTCATCAAATTCCTGCTCTCCCCAAATCCAGTCCAAAGGCAAGATAAATTCATTCTTTGGCGAAAATAAAGGACCTAATACTTTTTCAACCCTATCGAATGAAGAAAACCCTTCTTTCATGAACCAGTTCTCATAAATATGCTCCCTGAATGAAACAAGGCTCGTTTCCCAAAACAGGGATGGGTTTTCTGCTTTCATCTTCATTTCATAGGAGATATTTTGAATCACAAGCTTGGCGAAACGGTCATGCAGCTGCCTCGTATGGCCGATCTTTTCCTGAAGAAGGATTAATTCTTTTTGAATGAGATCATCTTCCTCATTTCTTCGTTTCGTTTTCTCTATCATGCTGCTGATGGTGCGGAAGTGATTCTTCTCTTCTTCGAACTGCTTTTCAATTTCCCCACGGTTATCAGCCCTTTGCATTTCTTCTTCCATCAATAAGATTTTGGGATTGTTGATCATTTCTTTTTGAAAGGAAAATTCTTTTGCCATTAAGCGGTTGACCCGTGAAATGAGGTGATCGAGGTTTCGAGTGGCTTTGCGGAAATTACCGTTTTTTATCAGCTGCATACTATAAAGCTGTTCAATGGTGATTGAGAATTCCTCTGCCATTTCCCTGCTCATGAAGATCATCTCCTGTGAGACATCTGTGAGCTTGTAGACAATGGATCCGCCCATCTCCAGGTTCGTATATAATTCATCCATCGTCACATAGCGGAAAACCTGCGTCTCCCATGATTGCCTGATTTCATCGTAATAGAGGGCTTCAAAAGGTCTGCTGTATTCCTCTTTCCCCTGATACAGAAGCCCGCTTGTGATCCGTTCAATCTGCTTCTCATCGGCTAAAAGCTTCATTTGCTTGATTGAATCTTCAACCATATACTTGATATCCGATTTCCCCCGATGATCATCATCATTCAATTCCCGATAAAAAATGGTGAGGAGCACCTGCATCAGAATTGTTTGGATATGAGGCTTCAGCTCTCCGACTTCCATTCCTCTCCCAAGCTCAAACAGCGGATTCAATCGCTGCATCCGCTGGGCGAATCCTTCCCATGATTCGTTCACATCCATCTCCTCCATGTTTCAATTGTTAAGACTTCCTGGGGAATCCGTTTATTTTCCTTCCATAATGTCATTAAAAGTTCCTGCTCTTCCTCTGTAAACCACTGGAAGAACGCATCACGGTACTTAAGATTTTGAAGCTGACCGGATTTCTGTTCATTTCTTTGATCCAGACATTCAAGCATTTTACGATAAATCTTTAATGCAGGCTGAATGCAGCAAAGCGGATATTTTTCAATCAGCCGGGAAATGATCCCGTAACCTGCTGCATCAAGATCTCCTGCATAGTAGAAGAGATACGATTTTGCCGGGAAAATTTTAAAGAAAAACGAAAAGCTCCGTTCAATTTTCGTGCCTTCCCCATAAATGATGAGTTCCGGCTCATAATCAAGCAGTTCACTTTCCAATAATTGAATGGAAGTATGAAAGAATGATAGTTTCTCGACAATCAGCACTCTCTGAATTTCTTTCATTTCTTTTCCCTGCTTCATCCAAAATACAAAAGGCTCCCCGTATTTCACAACTTTAAGCTGTTCTTCAGATATTCCAATGCGCGCTAAAAAGCCTTTTCCATCAGGAAAACTAATCCCGTCCTGCAGGAATTTTTCATGGCCGAACAGTTCCAGGCTTCTTTCCTCGAGTGAAACGATTTCCCGTTCATTGCTGGATTGGAGAAAACCATATAAACTCTGAATACGGCTCCACTCCTCTTTCGTCTGCCATTCCGGGTGCCGTTCATAAAATGAAAAATCGAACTGATCACTCAGCTTCATCATCCCGAGCCGATCCCATTTGTCGGCTTGAGCCTTCACATTAACCCAGTAATATAAAGGCAAAGACGGTGTTTTCCCATTGTATTGATTATTATGTATAGGAGTCAGCTGCCCATCAATTTGCAATGATTCTATGGCTTCATAAAACTGCGAATAACCATCCATTTCATAGTAATCATCCAGCAATTTTCGCAGCTGAAATTCTAAATCGTTTATGTTTAACTTCTTCTTTTGCTTCGGGTGCTGAATATCTTCAATGAAACTTCTCACCCTTGTTTCGATGATGTTGATTTTTTTCACCTTCTTAAACATCTTGGGGTCAGTAGAGACCTCTATTATCCATAAGGACATCATTTTTATTATAAACTAGTTGAAGAATTGATGGTAATTTTGATTTTTAAAATTGATGAAGTAAATGGCCTAAGATGCAATAAACGAAAAAAATGCCTGCCCTGCAACCAGGACCCGGCACTTTTTTCTCAAAAGGCATCCTTTGATCTTACCTTTATTGTGAACCCTGATAAAAAAATCAGGCTATACGCCCAAAGCAGCCAGGAAGCGAATAAAGGAAGAGAGTCATTAGTTAAATTCGGAAACACTTTTGCAAAATAAATAATGCTTATGATATCCAGCAGCATTCCTGGAAGAGCAATTTGCACTGCTGCCTTCAGACGTTCTGTTTCTGGAATATGCCTAAAATAATAGTAAGGATAGGTTGCAATTGAAATTAAAGGGATCGCCAGAATAAAAATCGAAAGCGCTAAAAAAGCCTGTCCAGGAATTAAAAAGATCTGTCCAAATAAACGGAATAATATTGTTGCTGATACCCATAATAGAAAGCCCCATGCAAAGTTAAGCATAAAATACACCTCCTGCAAAGATGTGCTTTATTATTCGCTGGAAGTCAGTTACATCCTGCTGATAATTGGTGAATTTTATGTAAAGATTCTGCAGGCATTACTCTGCATATGAAATTCTTTTTTTGATTGGAACATATAAATCAACCTTACATTTCCCCTCTTCATCTTCAGCGGGATTATTTAAATTATACTCAAGGCTGTGCCGATCGTAATCCGGTTCATAATCGCTATTTGGAAGCCATTCCCCAAACATGTACTGATAGGCACCATTCAATTTATCAGGGATATCAAAGAAATGATACAGAGCATAATCTCCGCCAGGCAGCTTTCTAAATTTCACTTCTTGATGTTTTTCTTTATCAAATCCCTCGGGTATGGTAACACAGGCATCGTGGCGGCAAACCTTGCTTTCCACCAGTTCAGGATTATCCAATGAAATGCCGATAAAAGATTGCTTCGGCGGCAACAGCCCATTGGTGTTTGCCCAGCTAATCAAATCTCTCCAATGATCCTGCAGTTCAAAATAACTTCCGGTGCGCCTGATAAATGCAACTTCAGTTTGGGGTAATTCCATTACAATGATATTCATTTTCACATCTCCTTTATGGAAGTATTTACCTCAAACAAATTTCGGCACCATATTTAAATTTCCTCCTTCCTTTGCTTTTTTTCCAATAAAAAAAGCGCGCAGCTTTTATGGCTGTACGCGCTTTTATATAGCAAATGCATGATTGCCGATTTTTTTCACAACTTCACGTGAAAAGATCCACTGGCTTGTAGCTGTGTCAGGGTTATAAAAATAAAGGAGCTCTTCATTTTGCTCCTTATCAATAAGAGCTGTCTCAACGGCCTGAACTGCTTCATTACTCGCCGGTTCATTGATGGAACCATTTTGAACAGGTTCAAAAGCATTCTTCTGATAAATAACGTCCTTGACTGTATCCGGGAATTGTTCATGCTCAACACGATTCAGCACCACGTCAGCAACCGCTACTTTCCCTTCGAACGGCTCCCCTTCTGCTTCAGCCTGTACAAGACGGGCAAGCAGCTTTTTTTCTTCCTCTTTGATGAAACGATGATCTGTTGATGATGATTCCTTCACGTCAACCTCAACTTTTTTAAATGTTAGTGTCTCTGCAGCTTTCTGATCCACTGTCTCAGCATCGAAATGATCTGCAGGAAACACGCTATATGAACCCATAATGAGTGAAATGGCAGCAACAAACGTTACTAAATTCTTCATTTGTAAACCTCCTGTTTGTAGTTTTTAGGCAAAAACAGGCCACTTATAAGGCTAACAGGTTTACAGTGGTAACTCATTAGTGAATCTATGGGAGAATTACCAATCTAGAAAATGGAATTTTTAATTTGCTCATATAATAACTTAACTTATATATTTGTACTAGCATGACTGATGAACAAATTTTTTTATGAATCGGTTCAACAGGTATAAAAAATTGAAAGAGGTGCTACTTTAATTGAAAGTACTTGAAACAGATCGATTAATTCTTCGCTGGTTAACACCAGATGATGCAGCATTCATTCTCGAACTTTTAAATGAAGCTGCATGGATTCGTTATATTGGCGATAAAGGTGTACGTACACTAGAGGATGCTAAGAATTATATTGTTACCGGGCCAATGAAAATGTACTCTCAGCTGGGCTATGGCCTTTTTATGGTTGAACGGAAGGAAGGAAACACTCCTATTGGAATGTGCGGATTGATAAAACGAGATACTCTAGACAATGTTGATATTGGCTTTGCTTTTTTATCTACATATCAAACGCAAGGTTATGGGTTCGAGTCAGCTTATGCTACATTGAAATATGGTCATGAGCAGCTGGATCTGAAACGGATCCTTGCCATCACATCCTTGGGAAATCATGCTTCCTCCAGACTGCTTGAAAAAATCGGCATGAAATATGAAGGAACAATTATTTTGGATAAGGAAGAGCTTAAATTGTTTGTATCTGAATAATAAATTCTTGAGTATATTTCTATCCTGAAAAAAGGTGTCTCCCCCCAACCAATAAAAATTAAGCCTGGGGCCGACACCGATACGATTGATAACGGGCAAGCAAACAGGACCAACCCTCTACGATTGGTCCCGTTTGCTTAATTTTTATCCCGAAATCTGCTTGATTAGTTTTTTGTTCCCTTTGGTTAATATGTTCTCATAGTCAATGTATTCGTAAATATCGTCTGTTATGCTGCTGCTAAACTGCGCCAGCTCTTCGACCGTTAAATCTTCAATCGGCTTCTTTTGCTCTTCACAATAAATAATGAGCTTGCCGACGATTTCGTGAGCATCTCTAAATGCAGTCCCTTTACTCACTAAATAATCTGCAACTTCGGTTGCGTTCAAGAAACCTGCTTTAATGGCAGCTTTCATGTTTTCTTCCTTTACAAGAAGCGTATCAATCATTTTTGACATAATATCAAGGCAATCTATCACTGTATCGACTGCATCAAAAAACTGTTCTTTATCTTCCTGCATGTCTTTGTTGTATGTGAGCGGCAATCCTTTCAGTGTCGTAAGCAATGAAAAGAGGGAACCGTATACTCTGCCTGTCTTGCCTCTAATAAGTTCAGCTGCATCCGGGTTTTTCTTTTGAGGCATGATGCTGCTGCCCGTTGAATAGGCATCATCCATTTCAATAAATTTGAATTCCTGGCTGCTCCAGAGAATGAGTTCTTCACTCAAGCGGCTCAAGTGCATCATTATAATTGAAAAACTTGACATGATTTCCAGTAAGTAATCCCGATCACTTACCCCATCTAAAAAGTTGTCTACCGGTTTAGCGAATCCTAACAGGTCTGTAGTTATTTGACGGTCGATGTTGTGTGTTGTTCCCGCCAATGCACCACATCCGAGCGGGTTTTCATCCAAAATATCAATGGCATTCTGGACTCTCTTTTTGTCCCGGCTAAACATTTGTACGTATGCACCGAGATGATGGCCGAATGTTATGACCTGTGCCCTTTGCAAATGTGTGTATCCAGGCATAATGACGTTATTATTTGCTGATTTCTCATTTAACGAATGGATAAGTTGCTGAAGGACAGACACCACTTCTCCGGCTTTATTTTTTGCATAAAGTCTCATGTCAATCGCCACTTGGTCATTTCTGCTTCGTGCAGTATGAAGTTTCTTTCCTGTGTCACCAATTCTCGATGTCAGATTCATTTCAACAAAAGAATGGATATCTTCATATTCGCCTTCCACTTTTAATACACCGGACTCTATATCGCTCATGATCGATTCCAGCCCACTAATAAGTAAATCACCTTCAGACTCTGTGAGTAATTTACATTTTACAAGCATTTTTACATGTGCAATGCTTCCCGTTATATCCTCATAATACAGCCTATTATCAACAGGTAAAGATGTATTGAATTTCTCCATGATTTCATCTTCACGTTTAGTGAATCGTCCGCCCCAAAGTTTCACTTATAATTCAACCCTTTCACTATACTTTCTTGTGTGTATCTTGGATATCACAAAAACAGCTGCTACTAACAGTACTATCGTCAAGATTAAAGTGAATGCACTTCCTGTGATCCCGGCAACGAGAAATCCGATTAATGCAATCGATGCATTAATGAGTGCATATGGAAACTGCGTTTTTACGTGATCGATATGATCCGCTCCTGCCCCTGTTGACGATAAGATCGTCGTATCGGAAATTGGTGAACAGTGATCTCCGAAGATACCACCTGACAATACAGCTCCTATACAAACTAACAAATGCGCATCGAGACCTACAGCCATAGGAATGGCTATTGGAAGCATAATCGCAAATGTCCCCCATGACGTCCCTGATGCCAGAGACATCCCCGCTCCAACTAAGAATAAGATTGCAGGTATGATGAACGATGGAACATTTCCTTTCATCGCCTCAACTATAAACGCTGCCGTTCCCATTTCATTAATTACTTTGCCAAGCGACCAAGCAAGTACAAGTGTGACTGCAACGTAAACCATTTTCTGAATTCCAGTTGTATAAATATCAATAATCTCGCCGAACTTTTTCACTTTGTACATAATCATTAAGACGACAATCGATAACGCCGCAAATAAGTATGCAGCACTTAAAGAAACCCTGAATTCATTTCCTGGTACCGGCTCAAACGGGAAGCCGAATGAAATTAACAATCCGAAAAGGGTAATGAATAATACCAATAGCGGCAGCCAAATTAATACGGCATGTCCATTTTTGGTAATCCCCTCCACATCCTCTGGTTTTCTAAGAGGTTTCGACTCAGGCCAATACAGATTGCCCGTTTGCTGCACTCTTTTTTCCGCCTTTGCCATCGGTCCAAAGTCCAATTTTGTCAAAGCCACTATAGGCACCATTGAAACGGTCAATAGTGCATAAAACTGAAATGGAATGACTTGAATAAGCGTACTGAATTCAGATGTATTTATGTTCAGCAATTCAAATTCTTTTTTTATAAGCCCCATTATATATACGCCCCATCCGATGAATGGGATCAATACTGCGACGGGAGATGACGTTGAATCGATGATCCATGCAAGCTTCTCCCTAGAGATTTTGGCTTTATCGAAAATCTTTTCAAAAACCGGTCCAACGATTAGTGGTGTGCCCAAATCGGAAAAGAAAATGATAATTCCTCCAAACCACGCAGAGATTTGTGCTTTTGCGCGTGTGTTAATGTACTTTATGGCACCTGAGGCAAGAGCTGCCCCTCCACCCGACTTCTCCATAAGTGCTACAAACCCGCCAATAAAGAATAATAAAACTAAAACTGCTGCATTGTAACTATCCGCTACTTGCGGAAAAATAAAGTTTCCGATTACTTCCATTGTCGCTTCGAGAGGGCGGCCACCGACAAGAATCAGGACTCCAATATACACTCCGGAGAACAGGGACACGATAACATTCTTTGTAAGTATTGCGAGAATTACTGCAATAATCGGTGGTATTAAAGACACCAAACCCATGTGATCCATAAACAAATCTCCCCTTAAACTAAATATTATCATTTTGTATATGGGTAAATAGTTAATATTTACCCTAAAATAAATTATATTTTAACGCATCCATGAAACGCAATAACAATTTAAAATTTTTAGACAATTTTTTATCAGTTATTATCCTAAAATTAGAAAGACTGTTGAGGTGATAATTCCCAACAGTCTTAAACAACTTTATTTGGTGAGTTTGTCAGTTTGTAAACGCGTCTCGGTCTTCCCCTCGCCGGGTATTCTTCCACCCCGGTACATTCAGCTAAACCGGCATCACATAAACTTTCTATGAAACGTCTTGTATTTCTTTCATCCCTGGATAGTTGAATTGAAATGTCTTTAACTGTAAATTCTTTTATTCCTGCATTCCTTATTAAAGCAAATAGTTCAATATAATGTTTAACATTGATTTTCTCGTTTTTAAGTTTAGTCATAAAGCTTTTATCATTAAAATACGGAAAATCCATCTTTTCTATGTTTTCACTATCAACTTCAACGACTTCACCATTTTCGTGAATAATAATAATTGAACCAAACCTCTCTTTGGATTGTTTTAGTGCATTGTTTGCATTCAGTTCCGCTGAAAATATAGTTTCACCAAATCCTATGCCTACACCCACCTTCAACCCAGACTCCAAAATCAATTTGTTTACTGTCTCTTCAATTTTTTGTATTTCCCGTTCACTATCACCGCGCGAGCTAAATATTAAATAGCGGCCAAGCCCTTTTTCTATTAGTGATCCATTCAACCGTTCACTTAGGTTTATTAAAATCTCTTTTAACTTCAATTCCATATACTGGAGCTGATATGTTTGTTTCGAACTTTTGAAATGATTTTCCAAATGTCCCATTTCAAATAGCTGAACTGCAACTTGGGACTCCATAAAGTAGAAAGTCTTTATTTTTTCAGAAAGGATGTTTAATGTATGGCGGATTTCAATATCACTTGTTGAAATTCTGAATGCAGGAACACTCATTTCTTTAAGTTGTAAATAAACTTCTTCAAAACAAGTGATTGCTCCTTTTGTCTCACCATTTTCCCATAAATGACTGTGGAAACCTATTAATTCTTCTGTTGAAGTTTTTTCGGAAAAAGTTTTCACATAAATCTTTTCGGGATTAATATTGAGTTGGTTAAAAGCAGTCTCTAAATGACTTTTTGAAATTTCATCTATACTTAAATGATCTAAAAAAGAACCCGTTTTGTATGCAAACTCCAAGAGCCCTTTGAAAATTCCAGCTTCAGTATGTTCGATATAAATTTGTTTTTCCGTATTTCCTACCGCTTCACATGCAATGTTATAAGAAATTTTCCCTGAAAAAATCCACAAATCAACATTGTTATTATTATTTCTTATTATATCTTCAGTTTCCCGCACTTCTTTATACGGATACGTTAAAAAAATAACATCTAACTTTAAGTCTTGTGCGATATGTATGATTCTTTCTACAGTGGATTGTGGACCGACGACCCCCACCCTTAACATAGACAAGCACTCCTTTAATAATAATGATACAATCTAGAATTCTATCTTAATGATACACATTATTCTGTAAATTATTAAGTTTGATTTTTAATTTTGTATTCTTCGATTATATTCTTTAATCAGTATACCTAAATATTCATTCTAATCCCCCCGTATCTCTCGATATTTTTTGTGAATAATTTAGCCACCCTTTATAAAGAGTGGCCTAAAGAATATTCACATGTTTTTACTAGTTTCAGTAATGGAAAGGTTAGCTAGTAAGAAGGAGCTTAATATCAAAAGTATAAAGCATCAATCAGGCGCATTGCTTTTTTAAAATGCTTATCTGATAAGATTACTTTATAAAAAGTATTCAGGGAAAAGCTGCATTTACTAGTGCCTTTTTACTTTTAATATTGTTGGAAACAAATAAAGGTGCTGTCCCCCTATTCATGTCCCTTGCTCATGATTGTATTAATGCAGCCAGGGTCATGCATCTTTCTTGCTCAAGTTGAAATTTCTTTTTTAGGCAATATTAACTTTAAATGTCCAGTAGATATTTCTTCAGTTTTTCCTTTGTCCCTTCATCTGCAAAAGCTGCTTCTACACTATTCATATAAATTTGTTTATAATCCTCAGCACTCATAGCAAATTCATTGGAAACAATATCACATTCCTTTGCCATCGTTGTATCCGATACTGTTCTGTTATCCGTATTAACCGTTACTTTAATTCCATCCCGATGGAAGTCGGAAATTGGGTGTTCGCTAAATTGGTTTACCGCTTTCGTTTGGACATTGCTGGTTGGGCACATTTCAAGCACAACCTGTTTTTCCTTTACAAGCTTATAAGCCTTTTCACAGTCCTTAATAAATACGCCATGTCCAATTCTTTCAGCTCCCAGCCATTCTACGGCCTCCAGCACATTTTGACCGATTCCCGTTTCACCGGCGTGGATGGTGACTTTGTATCCATATTCTCTGGCCAGCGCGATCGGTTCAATGAATTTTTCGCAGAACCCTTCCTCCTCGGAAGCACATAAATCGATTGCGACAACCCCTTTCCCAAGGAATGCCTTTCCCTTTTCGACGACCTCAAATGCATTTACCACACTCATCGTTCGCATACATGACAAAATGATATTTCCTTTAATATCAAATTCTTCTTCTGCTTCTCTCATCCCTTCAATCACACTTTGGATGATTTCTACTACGGATAATCCCTTTCGCGTATGAAGTAATGGGGCAAAGCGGACCTCCATGTACTTCACATTTTCCTTTGCTGCATCTTCAAAGAGCTCAAAGGAAATTCTTTTTAAATTTTCCTTTGACTGCATAACTAAGTTAGGAATGGAGAATCTTTTTAAATATTCATCCAGGGATTCGCAATCCAACGGTGCAATTAGTTCTTCTTTGATTTTTTCTTTATCAAAAGAAGGCAGGCTGATGCCTTCTCTCTTCGCGATATCAATGATGGTTTCTGGTCTGACACTCCCGTCCAAATGGCAGTGAAGTTCAATTTTAGGCAAAATAGTAAAATTCATAGCTGGACCTCCTAGATTTTTTTACAAAAAAAAATTCCTGATTACGAAGAAAATACAGCACATGTATCTTCTTCGTAATCAGGAATTATTGGTTCCTGGTAGAGACCTCCAAACCATATTATTGGAGTTATACGAATGAAAGTATTTCATTAGGTTTTTTAAAAGGATAAATAATATTATCTATTTTGTCAATCACTTATTTAACATTTCAGCAGCTCTTCAATATGCCCTATTGCACTCTGAAGCCGTTCCTTATAATCTCCGTTAAGGGTTTTGTAATCAATCTTATGATTGTTCAGCAGTGTTTTTAGAGCATCGTTGTTTTGGAGCCTTACTTCATGCTCTCCATGAACACGAAGTCCATCATCCACCCATTTCACATCAGTTTCAAGATATAGCCATAGGTCATAATCCTGCAGGTTCGCTATTTCATCCAGCACTGTTTGATGCTCATTGTTGTATAGGTTGGAGTAAAACTGGGTCACGATTGCCTCTGTGTCGATAAAAACAACCCTGTTCGCTTTTTCAATCGCCTTAATTTCACTAAGCTTATGGCCGTAAGCAATTTTGTGGTAATCTTCCTTAACTATGATACCTTCGCAGCCGCCTAGTTCTTCGCATACGTTTCGGCCATATTCCTCAACATAGGAAGTATTATAAACTTTAGCAAGATTTCTTGTCAGTGTCGATTTTCCACAGCTTTCGGTTCCAACCAAAACAACCTTTTTAACGAAATATGGTTTAACAAAGTCAGGAATGTACTCCCAATGATGAAAGACGCCTTCATTACGGATCACTGTTGCTGATATATTCACATGTCCCCGATTCGGATCAATCAATTCGTGTTTCGCCTCAGGGTAAAGTTCATTAAAGATATCGCTATATTCATACTCTGAACTAAATACATAATCAATGCGCTTTCCAATTGCCTTTTTTATATTCCCGGCACCTTCAGCCCAATTGTAATCGTTATTCCCCTGATCGTCTTTAATGGAAATGACCTTAACATGCGGCATATCTTTTGTTAATTGGCTGAGCCAGCGCAAACGGATATGAGGCGGAATATAATTCATTTTAGAATGCTGGCACAATTGCCTGTCACGCAGTTCGCTATGGGACAGCACAACGTACAGTTCATCGACGATGGATGAGGCCTGCACGATGGCATAGACGTGGCCAAGATGGAGGGGGAGAAACTTGCCTCCAATAAACCCAACTGTCATTTAAATCGCCTCCTTCTTCTGGTTCACATACAATTTCCGCCAGTTGATATAACCATAAATGCTGTTGACCAGGAAAGCAGTCCACATGACCAGCATCGAAAAGTCATTGCCTCCCTGTGAGATGAGAGCACTCGCCCAAAGAATAATCGATAATACATTAACGGAAATCCACAGGAGCCATTGCTCCGCAAATCTCTTCAGCATCAATATTTGTGCAGTTATCGAAAGGACATTTGTAGCTGAATCCGTCCAGACAAAATTGCCTTCTAAATATCTAAGAAAAAACCCATATCCAATTGTAAGTACGACAATAGCTACTAATGTATAGAGCCAGCCCTTTTTAGTCAGGCTTTTAACTTTTACATCTTCCCCTTTAACATCCCGAATTGTTTTATGCTGTCTCCACAGATAAATTCCGATAAATTGCACCGGAAAATAAAACAGTGCATTGAGCATGGCTTCTCCATATAGACCATAGCCGTATGCAATATAAGCATAGGTTAAAGTTTGAACAATGCCAAAGTAATAGTTTGCAATCTTCCCCTTTGCCACCAGCACCACACATAACATGCCGCTTATGGAGGAGATCAGGCCAAGCATTGAATCCGACCAGGCAAAGAAAAGATAAATGTTAACAAATGTAAACGTGATCAGCCATATTATTTCGAACCGCGTCCAGTTCTTAAAGATCCCCATGTGAATCTCCCCTTTTATGATTTGCTTTTCACCCCTGCAGCTTATTTCTATACACGGACACAATCGGCTGGAAATCATTGAATCGATAAAGCTGGGCAGGCGTTTTGGAATAGCGGTTTGATTTCTTAGACTTTCCGTCTTCCGATACCGCTTCAATAAAAGGCAGTGTCGGTGCTTTTCTGAAAAAGGCAGCATCAGTCGAGATCGAAGGATCATCCAAGACCGTCAGTAATACCCCCTGCAGTTCAGAGAGCACAAATTCCTCAGGAAGAAAGTGCTTAGCAAGTGTTGTGAGCGCCATATCTTTTTTAATAAACCAAAGTGCATCATCCATAATGGTCCGATGATCGAATGCAAGATCAAGTTCAAGTGCCTCTTCAAGAGTAAACAGCTCAATTTCAGAAGCATCAAAAGTCTTTTTCCGGCTCCTTAATGCCGCTTCATTTGCAATGACATAATGAGCATTGGAAATTATCCATCCCCGCTGATCCCGGCCAGAAGAATCATAGACACCAAAATGTTTTATTTTCAGTCCTTCCACCCCGGTTTCCTCGGTTAACCTTCGCAAAGCTGCCTGAAACGCTGTCTCATTGGGACGTACAAAACCCCCGGGGAGTGCCCACTTTCCTGCTTCTATATTTGGATTTCCTTCATGGTCCAGCTCGGATCTTTTTATAAGCATGATTTTCAGTTCTTTTTTTGGAGGTTTATATTCTCCCGAGAGCTCAGATGTAATTGTAAAAACCGCTATATCGCTTGTGTAACCGTCTGGGGTAATATATATTTTTTTCAATTTTGTTCACCTCTTTTTTAATTAACATTTTGTTAATTGTTAATTAAAATATATTCCATAATTTGCTGTTAGTCAAGATAGTTTTAAAAAAAGATTTTCTTTTAAGAAAAAGATACTTATTACCTTAGTTTTTTAACGCATTTTTGAGCATAAAAAAAAAGTGCCTAATGATTAGACACTTTCTTTTTTATCTTAATGTTGATTTTTAACAACTTCTTGACCACGGACATTCCACGTTACAGCGAATATGATGGCTGCAAGGACACAAGATGCGGTTAACAGCATAAATCCTGCATCCCATCCAGATGCATCTACGATAACACCCATTAACGCATTAGCAGTTACAGTACCTCCGAGGTAGCCAAACAAACCAGTTAATCCTGCTGCAGTTCCGGCAGCCTTTTTAGGAACGAAATCAAGTGCCTGAAGGCCAATTAACATTACCGGTCCATAAATAAGGAAACCGATTGCAATCAAACAAATCATGTCGATCGTTGGATTTCCTGCCGGATTAAACCAATAAATAAGAACGGCGATCAATACTCCCAGCATAAACACAAAGCCTGCAGGACCACGGCGCCCTTTGAAAAACTTATCTGAGATCCAGCCGCATAATAGTGTTCCTGGTATACCCGCCCACTCATATAGAAAATAGGCTACGCTGGACTTGCTCATATCGAAGCCTTTTTCTTCACTCAAATAAGTTGGTGCCCAGTCCAGTACACCATAGCGGACGAAATAAACGAAAATATTAGCAATAGCAATGGCCCAAACCCATTTATTATTTAATACATACTTGAACAGAATTTCTTTAGTTGTTAATTCTGTTTCAAAGGTTTTCTTAGTTTTACTTGGATAATCATTGCGATATTCTTCAATGGTTGGCAGTCCTACCGATTGAGGAGTATCACGAATGAGGAAGTAGGCCATGAATGCAACAACAATGGCTACAAGAGCAGGTAATATAAATACACCTTCATAGCCTGAAGAAGAGCTTCCGGCTATGCCTGCGAACATCGCCGCACCAGCCACGGCAAGAGGTGCCATTAGCCCCCCGCCGACATTATGGGCTACATTCCAAATGGCTGTTTTGTTTCCTCTTTCATTGATGCTGAACCAGTGTACAAGAACACGGCCAGAAGGCGGCCAGCCCATTCCCTGGAACCAGCCATTTAAGAAAAGCATAATAAACATAATAGCAACAGATGAAGTAAAGAAAGGAACAAACCCCATTAATAAAGAAATAATAGCAGAAAGAATTAAACCTGCAGGCAAGAATATCCTTGGATTACTCCGGTCTGAAAAGGTCCCCATGACAAATTTACTGATGCCATAGGAAATAGAAATAGCAGATAACGCAAAGCCAAGTTCTGTTTTGGAATTACCTTCTTCAATAAAGTACGGCATGGCCAATGAGAAGTTTTTCCGGATCAAATAATACGCTGCATAACCAATGAAAATTCCCAGAAATACTTGAAATCTAAGTTTTTTATACTCAGAATCAATTTGTTCTTCAGGCAATCTTTCAATTGGGGGAGCAGGCTTAAACAGTTTGAACATTCAGGTTCCCCCTAAGATAGATTTGACAACAATATTAACTGTTAAAAAAAACAAAACCCATACTTTATTAACACTTCCAGGAATGGAAGTGCAAAAAGCATGGGTTCTCCGTTTCTCCACCATAGTTAACTTGTTATGTCACATTCTAGTATTATTTGTAAACGTTGTCAATAGCCTATAAAACTATTTAGATTGTTTTCGATACGTACAAAAAAGGTGCCTGCCCTCTTAAGCTTTAAGGGCCAGACACCTAAACCCATATTTACAGTTTCACCTCAACTGGCTTAACTGCCGTTTCTAGTTCACTTTTCACAGCAGGTTTCTTCGACCAATAAGTCGCCAGAATCGGCCCTGAAATGTTATGCCAGGCAGCTGCCAGCACACTTGGAAGTGCTGCCAACGGCCCAAAATGGGCAGTTGCAAGGGCAACACCTAAACCGGAGTTCTGCATGCCAACTTCAATGGCAATCGCTCTTCGGTTTACTTCATCCTGACCAAGCACTTTTCCTGCAAAATAGCCAAGCAGGAGTCCGAATCCATTGTGGAGCATGACGGCTGTAAAAATCAGAAGCCCAGATGCGGCGATGGTTGCCGAATTGCCCGAAACGACTGCAGCCACAATCGTGATAATCGCTGCTACGGAAATAAGAGGTAAAACAGTTAAACTTTTTTCCACAGCCACAGGGAAGAATTTCTTGATGGCCAGGCCTAGAACAATCGGTACAATGATAACCTGCACAATAGACATAAACATGGCAACAGCATCAACCGGCATCCATTGGCCGGCAAGCATCAGGAGAAGCAGCGGTGTCATGATCGGCGCCAATAGAGTTGAAACGGAAGTCATGGCGATGGATAACGGTACATTTCCCTTTGCCAGATACACCATAACGTTAGAAGCCGTTCCCCCAGGTACACAGCCAAGCAAAACAAGTCCCGCTGCCAATTCCGCCGGCAAATTCAAAAGTTTCGCAATGACGAAAGCGACCAGCGGCATGATAATGAACTGTGCACAAACTCCGATTAACACAGGCAGCGGTTTGGTAAAGATGATTTTAAAATCGACTGCCTTCAGTGTAAGCCCCATTCCAAACATGACGACACCGAGAAGGATGGTGATATAGCCTCCCAACCCCAAAAATGGGTCAGGAAACATAAAGGCAATAACCGATGTGAAGATCACCCACACGGCAAAATATTTTCCGGCAATGGTACTGACCGCTTCTAATACCTTCATTACATCACGCTCCTTCTCTTGTCTTTAAGATTTTATTTGGGTTAAAAAGGTTATCTGGATCGAGGGCCTGTTTGATTTTTTCCATAACCTGAAGAGCCTGGCCATGTTCTTGTTGCTGGTATTTCTGCTTGCCTACACCCACTCCATGCTCACCTGTGCATGTTCCGCCCCGCTCAAGCGCATAGATGACAATTTGTTCATTGAACTTCTCTGCCTTTGCCACCTCTTCCGGATTACTCATATCAATCATGAGAAGTGTATGGTAATTTCCATCTCCTACATGTCCGACGATCCCTCCAGGTAGTCTCAGTGAATCGACCGCTTCCCTGGCATGGCTGATAGCGCCAGAAAGTTCTGAAATCGGCAGGCATACATCTGTTACCATCATTTTCTTCCCGGGGTGGCCATGGATATAAGCATAAGCAAGGTTATGCCGGGCCTCCCACAAGCGATTTCTTGCGGCATTATCGGTTTCAAATTCAATATCGAGGCAACGATGGTCCTCGACTATTTCTCTTGTGAAGGCGACATCCTGTTTCAAACCGGCTTCATTGCCGTGAAACTCCAAAAAGAGTGTTGGACTTTCGTTATAGTTTGTTTCACTGAACAGGTTCACCTGCTTCATGGATGGTTCATCCACAAGCTCCACTCTTGCAATCGGAACCCCTGCCTGTAAAATAGAAACAACCGCTTCCACCGCATCGTTCAATGAAGGGAAAGAAGCTCTTGCCGCCATCACATGCTCCGGAATACCATATACTCTTAAAGTCAATTCCGTAAAGCAGCCAAGCGTCCCCTCAGAACCAACGAATAAACCATTTAAATGGTATCCCGATGAGGATTTAGCAGCTAAATTTCCTGTATGTATGATCGAACCATCAGCCAGAACCACTTCCAAATCACGCACCTGATCACGCATCACTCCATATTTTACCGATGTTGTTCCGCTGGCATTAGTTGCCGCCATTCCGCCAAGCGTAGCATCCGCCCCCGGATCCACAGAGAAAAACAGACCATATTTTTTCAATTCCTTGTTTAGCTGCGTGCGGGTTACTCCAGGCTGTACCCGGACAAGGAAATCATTTTCACGCACTTCGAGGATTTTATTCATTAAGGAAAAATCAATTGTAATTCCATGTTCGTACGGTATGACGTGCCCCTCGAGACTGGACCCCAGACCAAAAGGAACGATTGGCACTTTATATTGATTTGCAAGCTTGACCACTTCACTGACCTGCTGGGCTGTTTCAGGAAAAACCACAATATCGGGAAGGCTCTCCTTGTGGTATGATTCATCCCTTCCATGCAATTCTCTGACTGTCTGATTTTCTGTTACCTGCTGCTCAGAAAGAACCTCTTTTAAAGCATGTACGAGGCTCATACTAGCTGTTTCCATCCTATACTCCTTCTTTCTTCTGCTAAAAATTTGGTCAAACCAATGTTATAATTGGTCCAACAAGTTAAGTCAATTATACTAACTTATCAGAAAAATTCAATTATTAATTTTATTTATTTTTCAGTATTGATTAATAGATTTTAGGTCTGTTACATTTAGAAAAGTGAATGAGGCCTATTTTGAAAAGAGGTTACGGGGAATGGCAGAGAAAAAAAAGACCTATCTGGTTTTAGTAGATAAAATTATAGAATGCTATTTAGGAGGAAATCTGAAACCGGGTGATAGACTGCCTTCAGAAAGAGAATTGGCAGGCCAATTCAATGTCAGCCGGACAACCATCAGAGAAGCCCTGAGAACCATGGAACTGAACGGGCTCATCGATATCCGCCAGGGAGGCGGAAGCTACGTTAAAGTCTCTGATGTCCATGCAAGAAAAGAAGAAATCATCACAGCTGTCAAATCGGAAAATCCCCTAGTATATGAAATGCTAGAGCTCAGGCGTGCACTGGAAGTCGAATCCTCCTTTCTTGCTGCCAAAAGAGCCACTTCGGCAGACCTGGAGAAGCTGCGGATAGCTTTGAATCATATGGCTCTGTCCAAACAAGACCCGGAATTAGCGTTAAAAGCCGACCTTGACTTTCACATTGGGATTGCCGTGGCCACTCATAATTCGATTTTCATTGAATTAATACATACTCTAAAAGGACATATGGAAGATACCATTAGAGCTACACAGAATCATCGCTTTAAGGATCCGTCCCGTTACGAGGATACAATGGAAGAACATAAGGAAATTTATCTGGCTATTGCCTCTGGAAATGGGGATAGAGCGAAGGAATTAATGGAGGGGCACATTACGAATATTAGGGCCGAATTGGTGGAGTCGATGGTGATTGATATAGGGAGATGAAGGCATAAATGCAGCTAAGGCTTTAATTGAAAAGAAGCAGGAAACCATTATCGGATTCCTGCTTTATCTTTTACTATCAGCTCAGTTTCAATCTCTACTATATCATCCAAATATTTCGTTGTATTATATCCGAAAATATCCAGACTCTTCGGAACCACGTTATCCCCTTGTATCTTAAAGCTTTGAACTGTAAAAAAGTGACGAGGCTGTTCAATATCTTCGTAAATAAAAGGTGCTTTATTCATATCATATTCTTTTCCATTCTTATCAACGATGACTCCTTCATAATCCCCTTCCATTGAAATATTTTCTTCCTCAGTAGCAATATTGAAATGAAGTGATTCATACTCTCGATTTTTAATTTCATGATTGCTAAAGACAACTCTGGTAGGCTGGCCAATTTCCACCTTGTCAATTGAGATGGTACTGCCTGCATATTCGAAGGTTTGAGGATACTTTTTGGAAGTATCCAGTTCGACAGTTTTAAGCTCTTCAATTGATAAATTCACACTATGAAATTGAATTTTGACCTCATCAGTTTCTTTTTCAAAAAGAGGTTCAAAGTGCGCCTGGAAGTTACTCCATCTAAAATCCGGCTGTGTATATACATAGGAACTTCCAAATAAATCGGCTTCCGTTATTTTATTGTTAATTTTCATATTTTTAAAATTGATCATGTCTATCCGCTTCTTCTTCTGTTCAGTTTTGAGGCCATATTGCAGTATTGTCGCTGTTGGAGCAAGGATTAGTTTATCGAACCGAACCGGTACTCCCTCAATTTCAATATCTTCCTCCAATGCATACTCGGTAGAAGGCTGTTTTGTTACGGGAATCTCAAAATTCCACTCTCCTTCTTCCGGCTCAATACTCTTGTAAGAATCAGATGAGTCACCTACTATTTTCATAACCTTATTAATTTTGAGCTTAATTGTGCTTTTATCCTCTTTAAGTGGGGGCAGACTAATCTTCCCATGATAAGTATTCTTTTCCTCATTGTTAAGCTCCGATCCAAAATCAGGCGGATAGTACCTTTGAGAAGTATGATCATTCATGATATTACGTTCGTCTTCAATAAAAACACCGTCATCAAAATTAATCATGTATTGATTATTTTCATTGGTATCCTCAATCTCATAAAAAATAAGAGTCTGAACATCATCAGCTATCGCACTCTTAATCTTTATTTTCACCCCATCACTTTCTGCTTCCAGGTTCAGCCTCTCACCCACATCCGCCTGCAGAAAGGCACGCAGCTCCTGATTTTCCTCGGTCCAGGTGTAATAGAGCTTTGAAAAGGCGCCTGTAAAAAGCCCTGCAAAAAAGGCTAGAGCGAATATACCTGCGGCAATAAACCCATTTCTTTTACGTTTATTCTTCTTTTGCTGATTGAGACTTTCCCTTTCTGCAATTCGTTCTTTGACATTTTCCATAAAACCAGGTGGTACACTGAATTTCGCAATGGCTTCATTAAAGCCCAGCATAACTTCCTGTAAGGCTGCTAAATCTTCCTGGCAGTCCTGGCAATGATAGATATGTATTTCAAAATCAATCTTTCGCGGCCGGTCCATGTTTCTCTCCAGATAATCAACGTAAAGCTTTTGGAATTCTTTACAGCCGTGATAGTGCTCTCCATCTCCCATTCCGTTTCTGAGTGACTGGAGTCCTGAGAATATAAGCGCCTTAACCTGTTCGGCTGAAACCTGGAGAAGCTGTGCTGTTTCGTCCTTTGAGAGTCCTTTTATGTATGTTAAAACCAGTACTTCTCTTTTCTTCTCTTTTAACGGATGGAGTGCATGAAATATCTCTTGATGGTAATCACTTACCTCCGAAGCTTGTATACTTTTATTAAGAGAAAGCTCCCGGCAGATAAGGATAAAAATAGATAAAACCGATATTTCGAAAGATGTGCTGCTTTTAAACCTTGGCAGCTCCTTGTGCACCTGTAAAATGGCCCGATAAAAAAGCTCCTCTATCTTGCGTTGGTTCCCAAGATAGGACAAGCCAATTGCATATAAGGATCGCTGATGCTGTTCAAACCAGTTAACGATGGATTCTATACCTTTTACTCTTATCATCACTGGTAAACTGGGATTGTTTTTTGCTGGGATAATCAAGACCAGTCTCCCCTCTATGTATGTCTAATTATTTATTTACCTGGTTTAATTATAACGATTAGTGTGGAATTGTTCACCAAAATTTGGATAAGAAATTCATGTTACCTCAGGCAAATAAAAAAACTCCTTTTGCAGAAGTTCTGCAAAGGAGTTATTCGAATGATAAGCTATCTATATCCCTCCACATCGGCCGGTTTCCCCGCCTCCTGGACCTCCACCAGATATCTGAAAGCATCAGGCTGAGAACCGTCCAGATCATGAAAGTTGTACATTTTGGCCAGCTGGCCACTGGAATAGGACCCTCCGTTCAACCGTTTTTTATCAGGATCCTTTGCTATGGCACTAATTGCACGCCCTATATACCTTGGTGTTTCAGAAATCACGAAATGAGGCTCCTTAATGGCCGCATCTTTCCAGTTTTCCTCTTTTACCCCAAATACCTCAAGCATGATTTCAGAACGCATCCAGCCGGGTGAAACAGCTACCGCTGTGCAATCATAAGGTTCAAGTTCATGTGCCAGCGCTTTAGCCATCCTGATAACCGAGCTCTTAGCCAAATCATAAAATAAAGACAGGCGGTAACGATTTTGATTGTACTCCTCTGTTCCGTCTGTGATTTCGGCAACTAATCCGCCTTTGTTTTTGATCAGGAGAGGGAGGGCATAATGACTTGTGATAATATGCGTATCAATCGCCAGACGAAGCATTCTCATCCCCTTCTCCAGGGAATGCTCCCAGACAGGAATATCCCATTCCATCAAATTTTCGCTTCCCCATATATCATTGACTAGGATATCCAGCCTTCCTTGTTCTTTCTCTATTCTTTCAATCAATGACTGCACCTGATCAGGTATCAGATGATCCACTTGGACAGCAATACCATTACCGCCCAGTTCGCTGACTAATTCTGCTGTTTCCTCAATGGTTTCCTTACGGCCATATTCCGACATCTGATTTCGGGTCGTACGCCCTGTAACATACACTGTCGCACCTGCAGCTCCCAGTTCCATGGCAATGCCGCGGCCAGCTCCCCGTGTTCCTCCGGCTACCAGCGCTACCTTCCCTTTTAATGATGTCATTCCGATTTGCCCCCTTTTGTGTTATATCTATACTATAATCATTAAAGTTGACATCCAATGTCATATTTAACATTATTATTATCCAGGAGTGAACAGAATGCGGGCGGACAGACTCATTTCTATATTATTATTGCTTCAAAATAACGAAAGAATGACCTCAAGGGAATTGGCAAAAGAATTGGAGGTAACAGAACGCACAATACACCGGGATATGGAAGCCTTAAGCGCTGCAGGCATTCCTGTCCTCGCTGAACGCGGAAAATTTGGCGGATGGAGACTGCTTGAGAAATACAGAACAAATCTTACAGGATTAAAGGCAGATGAAATCAAAACACTGCTTCTATCCCCTTCCTTCGAGCATCTAGCGGACCTTGGAATCAGTAGGGATTGGAAAGAAGCACGCCAGAAACTCCTCGCGGCCATTCCTGCTCCACTGAAAGAGGATGTTAAAGACATTTCCAATCGGATTCATATAGACACCAGCACTTGGAGACAAACACCAAGGGAAATGAAGTCTTTTGAAATTCTGCAGCAGGCGGTATGGGAGGAGAAAAAGCTTCAGATTAAATACGAAAAGGCAGATAAACAAACGAGCGACAGAATTGTAGAGCCTTTAGGACTGATCGCTAAAGGGAATACCTGGTATCTAATCGCTGCTTCTGACGAACAGATAAAGAGCTATCGTGCTTCGAGAATAGTGGATGCAGATCTTATTAATGAGAAATTCAGCAGGCCGAGTGACTTTGATCTCGCTGATTATTGGCAGGAATCTAAGCAGAAATTTATTAGCAGCCTTCCTAAGTTTGAGGTGGAAGTGGAGATGTCTCCATCCATTATTCAGCGGATTAATTTTACTGGGCGATTTGTACGGGTGATACACATGGATAACCCTAGGGATAATGGATGGATTCCTGTAAGCCTTAGCTTTGATACTGAACAAGAGGCGAGAGAGTATATACTTGGGTTTGGGAATCAGATTAAGATTGTAAGGCCTGTTTCGCTTAGGAAAAGTGTGTGGGAAATGGCTGAGAGTGTTGTTAATTTTTATAAAGAATATGAGGAGTAAACAAGGAAAAAAGGGGTCTCTAATTGACCAGAGCCTTTCCAACAGTACATAACGGATTAACCCCCGCAGGGTCAGGCACCAATATTAAAAACGAGCCTCCTCAATCATTTCTGAGGCTCGTTTTTGTCCATAGTCCACTTATGTAACTACTAAAGAAAAATTAATTTCATGAACAATTCACTTTTTCAATGATATCAGACAGCTTTTCTTTATAGACTATTAATATGTTATCACTCGAATTCTTTCATTCATTATCCTCTATATTTAATTGCCAGTCCTTTTAAGAAATTTCTGGCAAAATTGTCTAAGCATATTTTATAATTTTTGTGTCCTTCTTTTCTTAAAAACGCTCCGAGTTCTCCTTTTGATACGTTTAATCCAGCTTTTTTGAATACATCTATCATGTCCTCTGTTGTTAAGGACAAGGCGATTTTGGTTTTCTTTAAAAGGATATTGTTTACATTTGTAGTTTTTTCTATGGATGGTTCTGGCGTATTATTTTGACCTGGTTTTGGCTCTTGTTTACCTCTTTTATAAATAATGAAGCCATTCAAAAATGAATTTAACATATTATTTGTCAATTTTATTTGGCTGCCATTCTCTTCTTCATCATCTGTCTTTTTGAGGATCTTCACCACCTCTGGTACGGTCACTTCTATTCCTCCAAGTTTAAAGATTTCTGCCATTTCACTATTTTTGATTTCTAGCGCATATCTCAATCGAATTAATATATCATTATTATCCATCAACTTACTTCCTCCTATTTTTCACTGCTCTTTATTACAACAGTATGCATTTAAATATCTTAAGTCTATCATAGCCGAAGCCTCACAATGAGTAGAACGGAAACAATCCATTTAATATGCTTTAGCACCAAAAGCGAGTAAGTGGATAGCACAAAAAACCGCACAGCGTCCCACTATGCGGCCATTATATGTATATTTGGCGGGACCGCCTGGGAATCGAACCCAGCTGACCACACACGGTGGTCACAAGCGGTTTTGAAGACCGTGGAGGGCACCAGCACCCCAATCAGCCCCGTAAAGACTCTTCCTATTATAAGGGCAATTGATGCTGTTTTCAAGACTAATGCTTCCTTTCTTGTCGTATCGCGGGACAAGGCTTATAATAAGGACAGGAAAAAATGTGTGTAGGTGAAGGAAATGCTAGAAGGCTGGTTTATGTATTTTATATTGTTTTGGGTTGTCGTTCTGATTTCGTTCTTCGCGATCGGCGGATTTTTTATGTTCCGCAAATTCTTAAAGCGCATGCCCAAAGAAGATGGCAAATCAGATTTGGATTGGGAAGAGCATTATGTCAATGAAACGCGCCATCTATGGCAGCAGAAGGAAAAAGATCTGCTGGAGGATCTGGTAAGTCCAGTTCCTGAACTGTTCAGAGATGTAGCAAGAATGAAAATAGCCGGCAAAATCGGTGAACTTGCCCTAAAGGAAAAGGCAGCACAAATCGATCAGGACCTCCTGATTCGCGGCTATATATTAGCCACTCCAAAAAGAGATCATAAATTTCTCCGCAAGAAATTGACGGAAAAACAGATAAATATGACTCCATACGAGCACTTATTTTAGGCCATTTCGTATCATCGGAATGGTTTTTTATTATACGGGCTTTTAAAAGCCACACATAGTTTCAGCACGTGTGGATTGGAGTGGAAGTCACTCGACTCCTGCGGGAGTAGCATACCAAGGGAGACCCCACAGACGCGAATGCGTCGAGGAGGCTCCCGGTAGCCCCGCGGAAAGCGAGTGTCTGGAACGGAAATCCACACATGCTTAATTCAATTCTTGAAATTAAATAGGATAGTCAGAATATCTAATGAATAGAAATGAAGAGTACTCTATCCAAAAAGGAGAAGTCCAATGACCACAAAAGAAGTCTTATTAAAACAACTATCCGCCTGCCTCGACCAGCCCAATTGGTTTGTCCCTTTATCAGCTGCCATCGAAGGACTATCAGCAAAAGAAGCATCTTTCAAGTCAGGAACCGCCAATTCGGTCTGGCAGATCGTCACCCACCTTACCTTCTGGAATGACCGCTATCTAACAAGATTCAAAGAATTGCCGCTCGCCCAAACCCATATCGCCAATGACGATACATTCAGCACAAAAGAATCCGTTACAGAAGAGGATTGGCAATCTGCTATAAAAGCTCTTCAAAACGTATTGTCTGAGTGGATCAAAGCCCTGGAAGAATGCAGTGAAGAAAAGCTCCTCTTATCCGCCTATAAGGAACCAATTGAACCCTGGTCGTCTGTCATTTCCAATCTAACCATCCACAACGCCTATCACATCGGACAGATTGTCGAAATCCGGAAGATGTACGGACTTTGGGACCCCAAAAATGGTGTCCATTAATCAATAACAAAAAATCCGCCGAGCCTATGCCCGGCGGATTTCATTCTATCAAGTTGTTTTCGGATTCCCCGATTCATGCAGCTCCTGATGAAGCTTCCGATAATTCATATACATCGCTATCCTCCACGGCACGATCATTGAAAATGCGAGAATCCAGAACATGCCGCTCAGCTGGCCATAGTCAATCGTTGAGCTAAGGACCATTTTTCCAATAATCCGGATTATAAGCAAGCCTATCAATATAAAAGCGAATGCTTTGGAACGCTTCAGATAAATATCGCTGTCTCTGACTTCAAAGGAGGATGTTTTAATTAAAAGGATGGAAAAAAGCATTCCAACTGCGGCTGCTTCCAGGATCTCCATTGGGGTAACGCGAAAATAAGGAACGACAAACATAAGAGCACCTGTGCTCATAAAAATCGGCGGCAAGATGATTTTCTTGGCGGAAGCCGGCTTTTTTGCGGCCTTCATACGGATGAACATTACGAAGATCGCCATAAAAACGGCACCGATTGATGAAATTAATACAAAGTCCATTCGATTTCATCCTCTATTTCATTTGATTACTAACCATATTATATCTTAATAGGCTTGATTTAGGTACTCAGAAGGATAAAAGTTCAATAAAAAAAGCCACTCCAGCTGATACCCGGACACATCCGTATGTCCAGGGTACCCTGAGTCAGCTCTTAGCTTAATACCCGATTCACAGCTTCTAATACACGGCCTTCATCAAATGGTTTTATGATAAAATCTTTCGCGCCAGCTTCAATGGATTCAACCACTACCTTCTGCTGGCCCATGGCTGAACACATGATTACTTTTGCATTAGGGTTTTCCCTCTTAATTTCCCTGACAGCCTCAAGCCCGCTCATTTCAGGCATTGTGATATCCATCATTACCAGATCAGGCTTCAGATTTTCAAATAGGTGCACGGCTTCTTTACCGTTTTCCCCTTCGCCCACAATTTCATGGTCGGCTTTTTTTAAAATGCTGCCAAGGGTAACCCTCATAAACTTTGCATCGTCTACTATTAAAATTCTCGCCACCACTGTTTCCCCCTTGTAGTGCATTGGAAGCTATATCTCTATTATACTACATTCATAGTAAAAAATACCCATAAAAACAATTATTAAACATCTAATCGAACAAAATTCCTTAAGAGAGACACATTTTTCCACGCCCAAAGAACACATATTTCAATATATCGAAGTATCAGATAAATTTCAATTGAAAGAATATGACAAATTTCGACCACGTCACATAGCCCTTTTTACATATAACAAAAAAAGAGCACATTCCCAATTTGAATGTGCTCCTGCTTTTAGAAACCTGTAAATCCGCCAAATAGCGGTGAAAGAATCGCAATGATTTTTGTCATCCAGTCAAAGAATAAGACAACACCCATGATCATCATCAATACGCCGCCGATTTTCATAATCTTGGCACTGTTTCGTCTGATCCATTGCAGCTTGCCAACAAAGAAAGAAAGCACGAAGAATGGGATTCCGAAACCAAGAATATAGGCAATCATATAAACCATTGCTGAGCTTGGATTAGAAGCTGCGAGTGAAATCACAGCTCCCAGAATTGGTCCTGTACATGGGGTCCAGCCGGCAGCAAACGCCATCCCGATTAGTACCGAACCAAGCAATCCGGCAGGACGGTTTTTAAACTCGAACCGCCTTTCTTTCATTAAGAATTCCGGCTTGATGACTCCCACTACCAGCAATCCAAAGAAGAAGATAAATATAGCTCCCAGCTGGCGGATGAGGTCTTGATATTCAGTAAAGAAACGGCCTATGAAAGTAGTGCCAAACCCAATAGCAATAAAAATAGCCGAAAATCCAAGAAGGAAGAATAGCGTGTGCAGCATGCTCCGTCTTTGCAGCATCGCATTCTCTTCTTTTATCTCCCCTACAGACATTCCTGTAATATACGATAAGAATGCTGGATATAACGGCAGGCAGCAAGGAGAAATGAAGCTTAAAAACCCTGCCCCTAAGGCAATAAATACATTCAAATCTGTCATAGTCACAACTCCTGATACTCATTCATTCCCATTTCATTCTAACAAATCCCATATAGAAAAGATAATGGATAGAATGTGAACATTTTGTGTCCCCGAATATTTCACACATTTCTGAGTAAACCACCGGCTATTATATTAATTCATATTAGATTTCAACCTAAAACATGTATTTTTAATGTAAATGTTACTAAAGTTTAAAACAAGTTTCTTTTGAATTAATTACCATTATTCGATATACTAGTATAGGACTTAACAAATTCTGTTATTATCTTTCATCTTTTGACATGGAATAGAATTGGCAGAGTAAAGCCTACATATAAGAAATAATCAGAGAGGAACTATTGGCCATGTGTAAACAGGAACTGCTTACATTGATTGAACAGAAAAGAACAGAGTTAATTCAAGTGGCCATGAAAAGCGGCTTAAGCTCTGCCGCAGCAATCCGGTACAGCCAGGAGCTGGATGCCCTATTAAATGAATATAACCGAACCTTTATAAAAAAAGTGCAGACACATTAAGAAACAGCCATGCAACCTATGCAGGCTGTTTCTTACATTTATCCCTCTGAATCTAAGCAGTTATTTATTAATAACAATCGATAATTTATAATTTGCATGCTTATTCAAGTCTGTTAAAAATTGATCTAACCGTTCATTAGACTGGAATTTGCATTCAAGTATGTAACAGCCATCCCCGCTGATTTTATAATTATGTATGATTTCCTGCTGTGTTTTTACGAAGGTCAGATACGGCTGATGATTCATACTTTGAGTAATAACCGTAATAAAAGCATGGATGGAATACCCTAATTTCTCCTGGTTCACTTTGATTGTGTATCCCTCAATTACGCCCTGATCTTCTAATTTTGCCAATCTTGATGCGGCTGCCTGGCCAGTTAAATGGACTTTCTCCCCCAGCTCCTTCATGGTGATCCGGCTGTTTTTGGAGAGTTCCTCCAAAATACGCCAATCCGTGTGATCCAGCATTTTTTCAACTCCTTTCACTTTTCAAGTTAAACGGCAAAAAGACTTGATTTTATCTATGTAAGTACCAATGGGTCTTAGTATAAACTAAACCTAAATCAAAGAAAAGGAGTACATTTATATGAATATACAGCAAATCCGCAACGCTACACTAGTTGTCCAATATGCAGGCAAAAAGATTTTAATTGATCCCTTTTTAGCAGAAAAAGGAACTTACCCGCCTTTTCCAAATTCATTGAGACAAGATCAAAACAATCCTTTAACAGAGCTTCCGGTTTCCATTGATGAAATTATTCATAATGTGGATGCAGTGATTGTTACCCACCTGCATTTAGACCACTTTGATGATGCAGCCAAAGAAGCATTGCCAAAAAACATTAAAATGTTTGTGCAAAATGAAGAAGATGCTGCTGAAGTGAGAAATGCTGGTTTTAATAATATTGAAGTGCTCCATGAAGATAATGTTTTTGAAGATATCCAACTAATCAAAACAAAGGGCGAACATGGCAGGGGCGAAATTTTAAAACTGGCCGGTCTTGTTTGCGGAGTTGTCTTCAAACATCAAAGTGAAAAAACACTTTATGTAGCTGGAGATACAGTTTGGTATGATGCTGTTCAGGAAGTCATTGAAACACACAATCCTGAAGTCATTGTTGTAAATGGCGGAGATAACCAGTTTCTTGAAGGCGGCTCGCTAGTTATGGAGAAAGAGGATATCTATGAAGTTTCCAAGGCTGCCCCGGATGCTAAGATTATTTCCGTCCATATGGAGGCCGTCAACCATTGGACACTATCAAAGGAAGAGTTAAAAAGCTACAGTAAAGACAAAGACTTTTCCGATCAATTATTAGTGCCTGAAGATGGAGAATCCTACTCCTTTTAAGAGACGAAAAGACGTGTGGCTATTCACACGTCTTTTCTATTAGCCTACTGCATCCTCCACTTTCTCAGCCGACCCATTCTGCAGCAGATACATTTTATGATACAAACCGCGCTTGGCAAGTAATTCCTGATGCGTTCCTCTTTCTACTATTTCCCCCTGATGAAGAACGAGAATCAATTCTGCATCCTGTATCGTAGACAATCGATGAGCAATCGCAATCGTCGTGCGGCCCTTCCGCATTTTCTCCAGTGCAGTTTGAATCGCTTCCTCTGTTTCTGTATCAATGTTGGCTGTTGCTTCATCCAGCACAAGAATTTTCGGATTGGCAGCAATCGTTCTTGCAAAGGCAATAAGCTGTCTTTGCCCGCTCGAAAAAGTCGATCCGCGCTCAACCACCGCATGCTCATATCCGTTTTCCAGCTTATCTATGAATGTGTGGGCCTGAACAAACTGAGCCGCAGCTTTGATCTCTTTATCTGTCATTTTCTCATTATGAAGTCTGATGTTATCCTTAATCGTCCCGTAAAATAGGAAAGGATCCTGAAGGACGAGTCCCATTTTCGCGCGCAATTCTTCCGCTGGATAAGACTTAATGCTTTTTCCGTCAATGAAAATACCGCCGCGCTCATATTCATAGAATCGCATCATTAAATTAATGATTGAGCTCTTGCCGCTGCCGGTATGGCCTACAAGGGCAACGGTTTCACCCTGCTTGGCTGTAAAAGAAATATTTTTCAATACATCCCTTTTGCCGTCATAGGAGAAGCTGAGGTTCCTAAACTCAATCTCTCCTTCCTTAATTCCAGCAGACAGGTTATCCTCCTGTTCAGGAGCAAGTTCCTTTTCGTCCAGCAGCGCAAACGCTCTTGAAGCGGCAATGATTGCCTGCTGATACATGGAAAGCCTCATCATGATCTGATTAACAGGCTCAAAAAAACGGTCAAGATAGCTGACAAAGGCATACAGCACACCGATTTCGATCGGATTGTTAAAGGAAGAAATGCCAAAGAAGCTCAATACAATAATAAGTGACAGTACATACACAAGGTCGATGGCAGGCCTTAACAGCAGCCCATCCATTTTGATATTGCGCATACCTGCTTGATAGTGCTGCTCATTGATATCGCCAAATTCCTTCCGCAGCCTTTTTTCCTGCCTGAATACCTGGATGATGGACATTCCCTGCAGTGATTCACTCAGCTTAGCATTCAGCTGGCTCAGCCTTTCCCTTAAGTCCTTATAAAATACCGAACTGTATTTACGGTACGTACGAATGATCATAAAAAGAATCGGGAGAATCACCAGGCAAAATAGTGCCAGCTTCACATTCAGGATAAACATCGCCACAAAGATCCCTGTCAGCAGGAAGGCACCCTGAATAAAGGTAACCAGGACACTGACAAACATATCCTTAATAGCTTCTGTATCATTGGTAACTCTTGATACAATGCTTCCGGCAGGCGTTTTATCAAAGTATTTCAAGCCCAGTGACTGAACTTTTGAAAAGACATCCACACGCAGCTGCTGAATGATTTTAAGCGCAATTTCCTGAAATTTCAGCAGCTGAAAATAGGATACCAGCACATTCATAATCTGAATGCCCAGATATGCTGCACCAAGAGCAAATAACGGCTCGAAAACCAGGTTCCTTGGTGTTAAATAATCATCGATAAAAATTTTGACAAGAATCGGCCCCAATATGTCTCCAATCGTCGTTAGCAGAAGCAAACTGAAGGCAAGTATGATTGTTTTCTTATGCGGTTTTGTATAGGAAAGCAGCCGGAAAAGGACCTTCCGCTGCTCTTTCCCTTTCATAATCGGTGTCTTTTCCATCGGCTTATCCCCCATGCTCCACAAGCTCTTCCAGCTGCTGGCGCAGATACATATTCTTATACCAGCCTTCTTCAGCCATCAGTTCATCATGTGAACCCCGCTGAACAATTTTCCCTTCATCCAGCACCAATATGAGATTCGCATGCTGAATGGCGCTCAGCCTGTGAGCGGTTATGATCGTTGTCTTGCCTGCCCGCTCACCACGCAATGAAGTAAGGATAGCTTCCTCTGTTTTCGCATCAACGGCGGAAAGTGAGTCATCCAAAATCAATACTTCCGGTTTCATCAGAAGGGCTCGTGCAATGGAAATACGCTGCTTCTGCCCTCCGGAAAGCGAGACCCCTCTTTCACCCACAACGGTTTTATAGCCATCTGTGAATTCTAGAATATCCTCATGGATATTGGCCAGTTTCGCTGCTGCATAAATATCTTCAAGATCTGCATCTGGCCTCGTGAAAGCTATATTTTCAGCAACAGTGGCAGAGAACAGAAAGTGCTCCTGCGGGACATAGCCAATCGCTTCCCTCAGCTTTTCGATTTTATAGCGGTTGATAGTATGTCCTGCAAAAAGAATTTCCCCTTCATAGCCTTCAAACTCACGGATCAAAAGCTTCAGAAGTGTGGTTTTGCCAGCACCCGTTTTACCTGCTATGCCGAGAGTCTCTCCTCTTTCCAGCCTAAAATGAATATCCTTAAGCAGCGCTTCCTGTTCACCCGGATAGGCGAACTCCTCAATCTTGTACTCAATATCACCGCTCGGAACTTCATTGATGCCAGTCTCATCATCCTTAATATCGATTTCTTCTGCAAGAAGCACAGAGACTCGATCATAGGAGGCGCGGCCTCTCTCGACAATGTTGAACAGCCAGCCAAATGCGAGCATTGGCCAAATCAGGAGACCCAGATAGGCAGTAAATGAAACCAGCTGCCCGATGGTCAGCTCTCCTGCAATAACATATCTGGACCCAAAAGCAATAGATAGGAAGAAAGAGATTCCTACAATAATGCTGATCGTCGGATCAAACAAAGAATCAACACGTGCAACAGAAATGTTTTTTTGCACTACATCTTCAGACTGCCTGCGGAAATCTTCAATATCTTCTTTTTCCTGTCCGAATGTTTTAATCACTTTAATTCCTGAAACACTTTCCTGAGTTTTGTCATTCAGTGAAGAAAAAGCCTCCTGTGCTTTGTGGAACCGTCTATGAAGCAGTGTTCCATACCAGCTCGTTAAGAGTGCCATGAACGGCATCGGAACCAGACTGATTAGTGTAAGCTTCCAGCTGATTGTTGTCGCCATGGCGATGATAACGAAACCGCCTGTCGCCAGTGAATCGACAAATGTGAGGACCCCCGCTCCTGCCGTCTGCTGAATTGCCTGCAGATCATTTGTCGCATGGGCCATCAAGTCCCCCACTCGCTTTTTCTGGTAGAAGGACTGTGACATATTCGTAAAATGCTGATAAAGCCTGTTGCGCAGGAGTTTGGACAGCTTAACGGCTGATCCGAAAATCATAATGCGCCAATAATAGCGGAGCACATACATCATGAGGGCTGTAACAGCAAGAAGTCCTATCCACATTAATAATGCCTTTGCAGTCAGCTCGCCATTTTTAATCGAGTCGACCACAATGCCGACCACCTTTGGCGGCACCAGCTGAAGCATTGCCACAAATAACAGCAGAATAATCCCGTTTACATAAGCCTTTTTCTCCTTCTTAAAAAACCACATCAAATCCCAAAAAACCTTCATACCCCATCCTCCGAAATTCGAAACATAATAGCTTAAATAGTTTAACAAATATTGAGAAAATAAGGAAGATTTTTTCTCGAAAAGAAAAAAGCACCCATTCATTTGGATGCTTTATTGTCCTAATGCTTCTATTCGGTTTATCAGGCTTGTTGCTTCATGAATGGTAGTGAACAGCTCTGAGTTCTCCAGCTGATCCAGCGCAAGGTTGCCGTTCTCCAATACTTTATTTATTTCAGCCAGAAGCGCTTCATTCTGTGTCACCAGCTCCTGATGAACATCTTCTGCCAGCTTCGGGATATCCTGAAGGGCGATAAATTCTTCAACTTCCTGCTTAAGCGTCGTCAATCTGTCTTCAAGTTCCTGCTTTAATGCCGGATCCGCTGCCGCCTCCTGAATCATTTGCGGCGCCTCTTCAGCAAAGTCGCTTAATGTATTGATATGCTCAGTCGCTTCATTAACATAGTCAATGGAATTATTCACTTCACCCAGAACGGAACAGCCATTTAATAACATAGAAACGGTAAGGAGCCCTATTAGTATTACTTTTTTCATTTGCTCGTTCCTTTCATGATTTGTCATAGTATATATACGGTCAGTATAAAAGAAGGTTTCATTTTGGATATAAAAAAACCACCTTCCTTGTATTGTAACAGAAAAGTGGTTTCCGATGGGATGCTTGTCCCTGATTATTTGCCAGTCTGCTTGTTCATGGCATTCATCATTTGGTTGATCTTCTTCTGAGATGGCTTCATGCCCATTTGCATCATCATCATTTTAAGCATTTGTTCATTAATTGGCGGATTTTTCTCCAGGTAGCTCATCATATATTTTCGAGCAATGAAAAATCCTAGTGCTACACCGGCAAGAAGCGCCAGTACACCAACTAGAATGTACATACCCATACTAACTTCCTCCTTCATGTTGTCTATCATACAGTGTACTAGACCAAAGGTTATTATACAATATTTGCTTTGTTTTTTCTCTTATTTTAGACGAATTTTCTCTCTTTTATCGGTTTTAGCCACCCATAGCGCTTATGCTGGAGGTCAACAGCCAGGAAGGAAGACTCGCTTTTTCGCAGCACTTCGAAAAATACCGTCTCTGCCTCATAGCTGCCAGCTGCTTCTAAAACCAGGCTCCGTTCAAATACTTCAAGCTTCGCCCTGCTTCTTTTGCTCATCTCTATATAGTATGCACTTTTTTCTATAATAAAGTCTTTTTTTCGCTGCAGCTGCTGATGGATATATTGATGCACTTTCAAACCCGGGATTGGCTTAGTCACAAAATCAATTTGCTTCGATAGAATAGACTTCATTTCACCTGATGAACACTCATACTCTTCAAACAACTGAAAAAACATTCGCTCTCTGCCAAAATAATGGGACGCAAATTCATCTTCTATTAAATACAATTGATAAGCTCTCATCTGGCCCCTCCTTCCGGGACAATCCATTTCTTTCAATTATAAGCAACCAAAAATAAGGAATGTGTCTGAAGATGTTAAAAAATTTCACTAATTTTGTCGAAAACGAAGAATTCAGTTGATTATGAGGATTCTTGGTGGAAGAGCTGCTAAATTAGCTGATCAAAATATTTACTATGTCAATTTCCCGGTTTTACTGAAATGTAATCCTTTTTTTTAAACACATCACACAAAAAAGGAAGAGCCTCTCAGCTCTCCCTCGTCAGTTAATATTATCCCTGCAGCAATGCTTTTACGCGTGCTACAACGTTTTCAACTGTGAATCCGTATTCTTCCATAATCTTCTCACCTGGAGCAGATGCGCCGAAGGTATCGATTGCAAGAACATCGCCTTCGTCTCCTGCATAACGGTGCCATCCAAGTGAAGATCCCATTTCAATGGCAAGACGCTTCTTGACTGTCTTAGGAATTACGCTTTCTTTGTACTCTTTTGATTGAGCCTCGAAGCGGTCCCAAGCAGGCATGCTTACAACAGATGCATGGATGCCTTCGCCTTCAAGCGCTTTTTGTGCTTCAACAGCCAGGCTTACCTCAGATCCTGCAGCAAGCAATAATACATCCGCGCTGCTGTTGGAAGCTGGTGAAACAACATAAGCACCTTTTTGTACGCCTTCGTATGCTGCTGAATCCGTTCCTTTTAATGTAGGAAGGTTTTGGCGGGTCAATACTAGTGCAGTTGGCTTGTTTGTTGATTCGATTGCTGTTTTCCATGCAGCTGCTGTTTCGTTTCCGTCAGCAGGGCGGACAACAGAAAGGTTTGGCATTGCACGCAATGCAGCAAGCTGTTCTACAGGCTCATGTGTAGGACCGTCTTCACCGACAGCGATACTGTCATGTGTGAAAACATACGTAACAGGCAGATTCATAAGTGCAGCCAGACGGATTGCCGGGCGCAGGTAATCAGAGAACACGAAGAATGTTCCGCCGAATACTTTTAATCCGCCGTGAAGAGCCATACCATTCAATGCAGCACCCATTGCAAATTCACGTACACCGAACCAGATGTTGCGGCCGTCAAATGACTCAGCCGTAAAGTCTCCTGTACCTTTGATCATTGTTTTGTTGGAGCCTGCAAGGTCGGCAGATCCGCCAAAGAATGAAGGAAGGTTTTGTGCGATTGCATTTAGCACTTCTCCGGAAGAAGCACGGCTAGCAAGGCTCTTTCCTTCTTCATAAACAGGGATGGCTTTATCCCAGCCTTCAGAAAGCTCGCCATTGATTGCCTGCTCCAGCTGTTTTCCTAACTCAGGATGTGCTTCTTTGTATTGTGCAAAAAGGTCTTCCCATTCCTGCTGCTTTTTAGAGCCGCTTTCCACAACCTGCTGCTTGAAGTGATCATATACTTCCTGTGGAACATGGAAATCTTCATCGAAAGTCCACTTATAGGCTTCTTTCGTTAATTTCAATTCGTCAGCACCTAGCGGAGCACCATGAACATCAGATTTGCCTGATTTGTTTGGAGAACCGTAGCCAATGACTGTTTTGACTTCAATCATTGTTGGCCGGTTTTCATCCTGCTTCGCCTCTTCAATTGCTTTTGCGATTTCGTGAAGATCATTGCCGTCTTCTACGCGGATATACTGCCAGCCGTATGACTTGAAGCGCTGTTCAACACTTTCAGAAAAAGATTTATCAAGGTCACCATCAAGTGAGATATCATTTGAATCATATAGAACAACCAGTCTTCCAAGCTTTAAGTGGCCAGCAAGGGAAGCAGCTTCAGCCGAAACGCCTTCCATAAGGTCTCCGTCACCGCAGATGCTGTATGTATAGTGATCAACCACATTGAAGTTGTCTTTGTTGTATGTTGCAGCCAGGTGGCGCTCTGCCATTGCCATACCAACAGCCATTGCAATACCTTGACCTAATGGGCCTGTTGTTGCATCAACACCTGGAGTATGGCCGTATTCAGGGTGGCCAGGCGTCTTGCTTCCCCACTGTCTGAACTCTTTAATGTCATTCATGGAAACATCATAGCCGGAAAGATGAAGAAGGCTGTATAGAAGCATCGAGCCATGTCCTGCAGAAAGGACGAACCGGTCACGGTTGAACCATTCTGGATTTTTCGGGTTATGGTTCATGAAGCGTGTCCAAAGTGTATAAGCCATTGGCGCTGCACCCATCGGCATGCCCGGATGGCCGGAATTCGCCTTTTCAATGGCGTCGATTGATAAAGTACGAATGGAACTGATGGATAGTTCATCTGTGTGATTAAACATTCAATACATCCTTTCGAGTAGTAATTCTTTACTCTTTTTATATTATCGGGTGTCCCTTTTTTTCACAACCAATAGGGTCAGAAAAGGACAAAAAAAGCCGGTTTGTTACTATATTGACACAAATAGACCCGGCATATGTAAAAAAGCGGAGATATCCGGCAATAAATCCGTAAAGTCTTCTCCGCATTCTATTAAAAGAAGGAATACAGCATTGTGTATCCCTTGCATTTATAATATTAGTGAAGGCGGTTTTTATTTTGGAATTCTTTCAGCTTTTTAGGAGTAACGTCGTTTCCTTTCGGGTCAACAATTGTAACACCTTTAAGCGTGTTTAACATGCCAGAGCGAAAAGTCTCCAAATACTCTTTGCGGAGAGAAGTCTGCTCTTTCGCTTCTGCTTCTGTTAATCCGGATTCCTTTGCCTTCTTTGCCAGTGCATTAATTCGGGCAAGTTTTTGTTTTGGCAGCATATTAAAGCTCCTTTATATCAAAAGTTTACCTTTGAATATTCTAAATAGAAGTTCTTATTATACAATAGCTTCAAATATAGAACAATACTGAAACTCAACTGCCATCATACTAAAAAAGAACACTTTTGACAAGAAAAGTGCTCTATTCAGGAAGTAATTCAATATGTTCTTTATACCTTCTATGGACAGTTGCTTTTGAGATATTATAGCCAAAACCCCTAAGCGTTGCAGCAATCTCTGCAAATGTTAATTCGTTTTTCCTTAGCCTGACAATTTCCTCTATCGGCACCTCTATTCTTTCCCTGCCTCCATTTGCTCCCTGATTGCTTAAGTTCTTCTCGGGCCGGTAACCTTTATCAATAGCCCGCTGCATGCCGCGTCTGATTTTGATGTTATGAAGCTTTCTCTGATACTCCTCTACCATTCCAACAATGTTCAGCACCATCGAATCTGATTCCGAAAGTTCGAGCTGGCCGTTATTCGAAATGCTGTATAGCTGGACTTCTTCTTTTAAAATGCAATGGAGTATTGCAATCTTTGCATTGCCCCGCCCAAGCCTGGTTTCATCCTGAATGAGGACAACCTTGATATCCTTTTCTTTAATTAAGTCTAAAAGCTCCAATATACCGTCTCTTTCAAGATCGTATCCGCTGGCCTGTTCGCGAATCACCTTGACCACTTCAAAATTATGCTTTTTCGCCAGAATCACCAGCTCTTCTTCCTGCCTTGAAAGGGACGTTTCCTGAGTATCCTTTGTTGTACTAACCCTGCAGTAAATAATAGCTTTCATAACTTCTCCTTATTCATAAAGGTCTGAACTGGCAAGCTCTTTATAAGGCTCGTCATCCAGAGCTTTTACTGGAATTACAATTTCATCGCCCGGAAAAATCCTTCCAGACGCAATCTCATTATTTTGTTCCACCCAATTAATAAATTGATCTGTAGACAGCGAATGTTCAGCCGAAAAATTCTCAGCAATTTTCCATAAAGAGTCGCCTTCTGCAACAGTGACTTTCACAAACTTTTCCGTATCGGGTGTTTCTATTTGCACGAGCATAATAAACGATGCTGCCAGGCTTAAAACGAAGAGAATAATAGCATAAGAATATGATTTCCACAATTTTTTAAACATGATATACCACCTCTGAAAAGAATATATGTTCGCATTTGATGATTTTATTATAGACCGAACATTTGTTTTGTGTCAATGAAAATTCGAACTTATGTTTGTATCATATGGTAATTGGTGCTATAATTGAGACAACAAAAACATACGAGGTGCGTAAAGATGGTGAAATTATCAAAAAGGCAGCAAGATATATTAGAGTTTATAAAAGAAGAAGTTAAATTGAGGGGTTATCCGCCTTCTGTAAGGGAAATCGGGGAAGCAGTCGGCCTTGCTTCAAGCTCAACAGTTCACGGCCATCTCGCCAGACTTGAAAGCAAAGGGCTGATCCGCAGAGATCCTACTAAACCGCGCGCCATTGAAATTTTAGACCTGGACGAGTCTTCTCACATTCCTAAAGTCAGTGCAGTTAATGTTCCGATCGTCGGTAAAGTAACTGCAGGTCAGCCGATAACGGCCATTGAAAATGTCGAAGAATACTTCCCTCTTCCAGAAAGAATGGCACCAGCTGACGAGCATGTATTCATGCTTGAAATCATGGGAGAAAGTATGATTGAAGCCGGAATCCTTGATGGCGACTATGTCATCGTCAAACAGCAGAGCACTGCCAATAATGGAGATATCGTGGTTGCCATGACAGAGGAAGACGAAGCAACTGTCAAGAGATTCTTTAAAGAAAAAGACTTTATCCGTCTTCAGCCGGAAAACTCTACAATGGAACCTATCATCCTTCGAAATGTTTCCATCCTTGGAAAGGTTATAGGTGTATACCGCCATATGCATTAATAGAGTGATAAAAAGCAAGCAGCCTCTGCCTGCTTTTTATTTTTTCCAATTTTAAGAAGGTTATCAGTTCCTATTACCTGATGCTATTAGCGAAATCATACGAAAGTAACGGATACTTTTTCTTTTGGCATAAAGTTACAGTCAAGTATGACTATTTTATTGTTCTGAAAATTCGGTATTTTTATGCATATTAATTTATAGCCACTTTCTATATAATGGTAATACACCGAGAATCAACCTAAGGTCGCTTGTCCAAAATCTCGACTTTAGGAGTGTGAAGAAAAAATGTTTTTGAACATTACCTTCGCTTTGTTGATTGGTGGGCTGGTTGGTGTCGTTGGACATATTCGGAAAGAAGGCAAAATGGTCAAACCCAGAAGGACAAAAAAGTTCATCTATCTGGGGGTCTTTGAAGAAGTAATCATGGGGGCTTTAGCGGCTGTTTTTTTGGTCGTATCTTCAGATCCTGACTCTGCCTTAAAGGTAGTTCTCCTGGCGGTGATTGCAGGGTTTGGAGGAGATGCACTGCTGACATGTCTCGATTTCTTAAAGATCAGACATAAAGAATAGAGAGATGCAGAGAAATACGAATTAGTTAAAACCTCGTTCATCTGTAAACGGGGTTTTTGTATTTGCCTTTTTAAAAATACTCCCCGGCTAAAGTGGCCAGGGAATTTCAAATTTTCTTAGTACGAGAACATGTACTGCCCGCCCTCCCAAGAATGCACTCGCATACGTGAAAAAACACACCACCTGCTGGGAGAAATCCTGCCTTTTTTATTTTTCGACTATTTTTTCAAAACTGCTCCTTCTGCTGAACCAATGGGCAATTAAATAAAGTGAAACTAATATAAAAAAGGAATAAGTATAGGCCCAGTCGATTTTTTTATACAAGTGCAGCATTGCCATAATAGGCATTCCTACATAAGCACCAAACCCACCGAATAATACAGCCTTAACTATCGCATTCATATTTGGTTTAAATTGAATTAATAACATTATAGCCACTGGAACAGTTCCATATCGAAATGAGTAGCTGATCGTTGGTATTGGAATAACCTTAATGGGATAGGACCATTTTCCAAAGTCAACACCTAATCCATCAATGGTTGTAGAGATTATCATCGTTATAAAAGCGGCAAATAACAGCCGGGCTGAACTCTCCTTTTTCCGAAAAATTGCCCACAAAACCCAAGGAACAAGTAACATAGCTAAGGCTACCCACCAACTTAAAGTAAATAAGAAAGTGTTTAAATTCACCTCGGTAATCAATTTATTTGCTTCTGTAATAATCTTATTCGCCTTATCAAGTTGAATTAATCCTTCCTGGAATGTCATGATTCACCCACCTTTTACATTCCTTGCTTCGCGTCTAATCCTTAATATTTCAAATTTTATATCTTTTATTCTTATTCGGTCCCTTTATCACGTAATTAACTAATTCTATCTTGTGTTTATTAAAAATATTTTCAATATCACCTGTATCAACCTCTAGCCCTATTCAAATATAGTCTCCAAGACTATCCCTCTTAACATTTTTTGGATTTATAATTCATGTATAACACTTTTGTAAATGGTGAGTCGTCTGAGCATATCAAAATGGCTCGGTATTTTATATTGGTTTGCTACTTGCTTGTATTTTTTTATGGAACCAATCTTCATTTTGACTTCTACAGCTCCGTACAGTTTTTTAGAACATTTGCAATGAGCGACCTTGGCGTTACCTCTTGCAGGGAATACACCTATTCAATTGCACCTCATGAGATTTGTTCTCCTTACCATTTCTGGATGAATGTATTGTTTATTATTAACAGATTAACCTTTTCATTTGGTATTTTGCACCTTTCACAAAACCTTGAGAAGACAAGATTAAACCGGCTAGCGACAATTTTCATTCTTATCTTAGCTTTAGGTAATATTGTTTCTGGCTTTATACCGGCTGATATAAATCTATTTTGGCATTGAATAGCAGCTCAAGTTGGCATGATTACTGTCATGCCCGGTCTTTGGCTTTATGGAAAATCATTAGAAAACGGAAAACGCTGGACTCAATACTGTTTAGTCACATTACTAGTCATATCCATATTCATTATGTTAATCTTTTTCATCCCTATGCCCGCCGGTCTATTGCAATTTACCTGACTCATAATTCTTTTTTATCAATTAACACCCGCTGCCTTGTTTTAATATTCGTCAAAAAACAGAACTAAACAACAATATTCTCTAAGCCTTAACTGTATGGTCCTGAAAAACTTTTTTACAACGACGGCCAAGAACTAAAACTAAATCTTTTTTGTCCAAAAAATAGACCTCTTAACATCAATGGTGTCAAGAGGTTTACTTTTATACAAGTTTGGCATTATTACTCTGACGGAAGAACATACAGAGATAAAAAATCGTCATGACTTAAAACATGTTTCTCCAGAAATTTAATGATTGCTCATAAATCTGGAAAATAGGTTCCATCTCCCCAGTGTCCCATTTTGAAAAAAAGTCCAAATTTCTTGACCTGGGGGAGCCTAGATATTACAACTGGTTACACCAGACCTTTTTTAAACCAAAATATATATATCTTTACAAGATAAAGAATAATCACGTTGGTAATTAAACCAATGAACCAGTTCCAGTGAATATAGTGATACAATGAACTAAATTTTTCGAGAAGATAAGAATAAGTTGTTATCCCCATTGAAAATAGTAAGTAGTACAAAAATGTTCTTCTTGTCCCTTTTTCATTTGGATAAAAAAGTATAAAAAACACGGCAATTGCAGGATAAACTATATAATGTAATGAAAAGCTCATATTTGTTGCTTTATTAAATTCTCTATACGGAAACTCAACCAATCCAAATACCAATTGTATATATTCATGTATCCATGTTATTGCTTGAACAAATATAAAGGTTATCCACGCTAACCTTTTACTTTCGATTGGAATATATCTAAACAGCAAGTACAATGATAAAATCCACGAACATATTAAAATAAGAACTTCTCTGTTCATTTTAACTCCACCAAAATTAATCTTTTAGAAAACCATCGATAAAATTTATCGTTTATATAGAGAGAAATCATTACTGTTACCAGTGTCCAATACCATTTCCATTTATGATACTCAACCAGTTCAGTATTTGATTCTAATACAACTTCTAAGAAGGTAAAAAATCCAGCAAAGAAAACATAATACAATAGTGAGCCAAACCATTTTTTATTCCTTGGAAAATACAAACTAAAAATAATGGCGACTACCGGGAATAAGAAGAACTCAAAAGAAAAACTAGTCCTATTATATAAATTTGCCTTAGGATACAATTGAATCGGATATTCAATCCAACCCATTTCTACTGCTATTAAACCGGCTGGCCATGTAATGACTTGTAGAAAAAAAAAGATAACCCACGCATCTCTAACCTTTTCTCTCGGTACTAGTATCTTGAGACACATGATACTTAGTATTAATATCCCCAATATAATCCATCTTTCAAGATTCATTTAAGTCACCTTTCATCGAAACCATTTAATACTATTTGTTCACATAATTAAATAAATCGATACCACCACTTTTCATCATGCTGCCATTTGTTTGGCTTCTTATATTCCTGAAGTCTCGTCCATGTTCTATGTTATGGCAAACGACACAAACAACACTCTCTAGGTTATTTTCATCAAGTACAAACTCTTGATGATGCTCAAGCTCCTTGATATGGTGAACAACCAGTTGAATCTTCTTACGCTTAGCACTTTCATTGTATTTATTTGTATCACTCATCCAGTATTGGAGGAATAATGCTTTAACGAAAATATTTCTCCAATCCCTGGCACCCTTCTTTGCGACGGCGGGCAAGAGATTTGCCCAACGGCCTTTTCTGTTTGGCTTTATTGGCCTTATTTAAATCATTTTTTAGGATCCTAAAGAACTGTGATCTCCCCTCTTTACCAATTCACTCATTAAGACACACTCATGTGGTTCTCCAGTTAGAAGCAGGGGCAGACATGAAATACATCCCAGAGAGATTGGTTCATGGAAGTATTCAAATAACTTCAGATGTTTATTCGCATATTAGTAAAAAGATTGAAACTGAAAGAATGAGTATATTCGAGGAAAACATGAAAAATGTCCTTGAATTAATTTTTTGCTTTAAAATCGGGCATTTTTAGGGCAAAGCAAAAACTAAAGCCACATTACAATTTTTGCCCGAAAATAAAAACCCCTCAACACCAATGGTGTCAAGGGGTTTACTTTTTAATACATGCTCAAGTACTGCTCGCGCTCCCATGGATGCACTTGCGTACGGAACATATCCCACTCAATTTCCTTCGCTTCAATGAAGTGTTCAAAGATATGTTCACCAAGAGCGGACACGATGACTTCATCTTTCTTAAGCTCATCAAGTGCAGCAGCCAATGTAGCCGGAAGATCCTTGATGCCTTCTTCTTCACGTTCCTGCTTGTTCATTACATAGATGTTGCGGTCTACTGGTGCCGGAGGAGTCAATTTGTTCTTGATTCCGTCAAGTCCAGCTTTTAGAAGTACAGCCATTGCAAGGTATGGGTTTGCAGCAGGGTCTACACTTCTTACTTCAACACGTGTACTTACACCGCGGGAAGCCGGAATACGGATAAGCGGTGAACGGTTTTGAGCAGACCATGCAACATAGCAAGGTGCTTCATAACCAGGCACCAAACGCTTATAAGAGTTAACGATTGGATTTGTTACTGCAGTAAATGCTGTCGCATGGTTGATGATGCCTGCGATAAAGTGACGTGCATCTTCACTTAATTGAAGATCACCAGTTTCGTTGAAGAATGCATTTTTGCCATCCTTGAATAAGGAAACGTTACAGTGCATACCTGATCCGTTAACACCGAACAGCGGTTTTGGCATGAATGTCGCGTGCAGGCCGTGCTTGCGGGCAATTGTTTTAACAACAAGCTTGAACGTCTGGATTTGGTCACAAGCTGTTAATGCATCTGCATATTTGAAGTCGATTTCATGCTGTCCAGGTGCAACCTCATGGTGGGATGCTTCAATTTCAAAGCCCATTTCTTCAAGCTCAAGCACGATATCGCGGCGGCAGTTTTCTCCAAGATCAGTTGGCGCAAGGTCGAAGTATCCGCCATTATCGTTCAATTCAAGAGTCGGCTCACCAGCCTGGTCAAGCTTGAATAAGAAGAATTCCGGCTCAGGTCCTAAGTTGAAATCAGAGTATCCCAACTCTTCCATTTCTTGTAAGATTCGTCTTAAGTTGCTGCGGGGATCACCGAGGAATGGAGTTCCATCCGGATTGTAGATATCACAGATAAGGCGTGCAACTTTCCCTTTTTCAGCTGTCCAAGGGAATACCACCCAGGTATCAAGGTCAGGATAAAGGTTCATATCTGATTCTTCAATACGTACAAAGCCTTCGATTGAAGATCCATCAAACATCATTTTGTTATCAAGGGCTTTTTCAAGCTGGCTGATCGGAATTTCCACGTTCTTGATAGTTCCAAGAATATCCGTAAACTGTAAACGGACGAATTTTACATTTTCCTCTTCTGCAATTCGCTTAATATCTTCTTTAGTAAACTTTGCCACTGGTAGTTCCTCCCTTAAATTTACATGAGTGATTTATTTTTTGCTCTGTTAATGTGCGCTCAGAAATCCAAGACAATATCAACGAGCTTAATAACGGCTTTTTTTAATGAAAAAAGCGATGCATGTTGCCCTGACGCAATGATGAACGATTAAATCGGCCCGCCTGCACTATTTCCTTGCGAAGGAGTTTCCGGATTTCTTCATCTGATAGATCGCGTCTCGCTTTTTCTGCTTGCTTATTCATGTTTTCAGTTATCGCTTGCTGTTCTTTTACGAAAAATAGCTGCTTGATCCCAGCCATGTTCACGCCTTGATCAATCAAATCTTTAATTTCCAGAAGGACATCGATGTCGTTTAAGGAAAAAAGCCTTCTATTTCCGTCAGTTCTAGCTGGAGAAATTAATTGGTGCTCTTCATAGTAGCGAATCTGCCTGGCGGTCAGGTCAGTCAGCTGCATGACAGTACCAATTGGGAAAAGCGGCATGGAACGTCGAATTTCGCTTCCAGTCAACTATTTCTCCCCCTTTTCAATTACTTCTTGAGTTTATTATATGTAATGTCAGATTATCTGTCAACAATATGTTAGCTTTTATAACATGATTTTTTCAAAAAAATTTTACCTTTCATATTTTCATATAAATCTCAATAAAGAAACAGAAAAGGACAACTAACTATGTAGCTGTCCTTCTTAATATTCACCTAATTTATTTGGACTAAACCTTTTTCCAGCAATTGGTTCAGCGCGATGCATACAGCCATTTTCACATGGGAATAAGTCAGCCCGCCTTGAACATAAGCAACATAAGGCGGCCTGATGGGGCCATCAGCTGTCAGTTCAATGCTTGCACCCTGAATAAAAGTACCCGCTGCCATGATAACATCGTCTTCATATCCTGGCATATAAGCAGGGTAGGCAGTTACATGGGAATTAACAGGAGATGCAAATTGAATCGCCTGGCAAAAAGCCACCATTTTTTCTTTATCATCAAATTGAACAGATTGGATTAAATCGGTTCTTTTACTGTCCCACTTTGGATTGGAGTTCATTCCAAGCCGTTCAAGCAGTGCTGCTGTAAAAACAGCCCCTTTCAAAGCCTGACCGACAACATGTGGAGCCAGGAAAAAGCCCTGATACATTTCCTGAAGGCTGTAAAGGGACGCACCTGCTTCTGCACCAATTCCCGGTGAAGTCATACGGAAGGAACAAGCTTCGACCCATTCCTTCTTCCCGACAATATAACCGCCTGTCTTGGCAATTCCCCCGCCGGGATTCTTAATAAGCGACCCGGCCATCAAGTCTGCCCCAACATGGCAAGGCTCTCGGTCTTCAACAAACTCTCCATAGCAATTATCAACAAAAACAATCGCATCCGGCTTAATTTCTTTTACGAACTGAATCATTTCTTCTATTTGTTCGATTGTGAATGATGGTCTTGTTGCGTATCCCTTAGAACGCTGTATGCCAATCATTTTCGTATTCGGTTTAATTGCTTTTTCAACTGCAGGATAATCAATGCTTCCATCTTCATTCAGCGGGATGCTATTGTATCCAATCCCGAACTCTTTCAGCGAACCGTTTCCAGTTCCCCGGATTCCAACAACTTCTTCCAGTGTGTCATATGGTTTTCCGGTGATGTACAGCAATTCATCACCCGGCCGCAATACGCCAAAGAGTGCAATGGAAATGGCATGCGTCCCTGATATAATCTGAGAGCGGACCAATCCTGCTTCCCCGCCGAAAACTTCAGCATATATTTCCTCCAATGTATCCCTGCCGATATCATCGTATCCATATCCGGTTGAAGGAATGAAATGCGAATCGCTGACTTTGAAATTTTGAAAGCTCTTTAATACACGGAATTGATTCTCATCAATCCGCTCATCAATACTCTTTAATACCTCTGAAATTTGCTGCTCCACTTCTTTTACTATCGGCTGGAGCTTTTCTCCTTTTGATAACTGTTGAAACATGATGTTCTCCTAACTATACGGTATATTTCATTAAAGGCCCTGAAATCTGATGGTCTTCGAGGTAATAGCCCTTGCAAACATAGAGCTCTTTATCTTCATTGAAAGTCAATTCCCTCAGGATGGTTTCGTTCTTGAGCTGTGACAGCAGTTTTCCCTCTGTCGAAGGCACCTCCACATGGTAATGCTTCATCATTCCCAGGATCATCTGCTCGATTTTCCGTTTCAGTTCATTGCGGTCATCTTCATCAAAGGCACTGATCTGAATCGTTTCTGTTCTGGCGGTCGGGACAAAATCAGGATGCCTTAAATCTCTCTTATTATATACCGTAAGCTGCGGTATTTTATCATTTTCCAAATCTTCTATCAGTTTATTGACTGTCTGCTCATGCTGGTAATAATCCGGATTGGACATATCGACTACATGAAGAAGAAGATCTGCTTCCTTTACTTCTTCCAGAGTGGAACGGAAGGCTGCAATGAGCGTAGTCGGCAAATCCTGAATAAATCCGACTGTATCTGTCACAAGTGTGATAAATCCGCTTGGCAATATCAGCTTGCGGGTCATCGGGTCAAGTGTGGCAAACAGCTGGTTTTCTTCATAGGAATCCGCTTCCGACAATCTATTAAAAATAGTGGATTTCCCTGCATTTGTATAGCCGACAAGCGCTATTTGGAATGCTTTATTTTTCTTTCTTCGTTCACGGTATCTGTCACGGTGCTGCACAATGACAGAAAGCTGGGTCTTAATATCATCAATTCGGCGGCGGATATGGCGGCGGTCTGATTCAAGCTTGGTCTCACCCGGTCCCCTTGTGCCGATTCCCCCTCCAAGCCTTGAAAGCTGGACACCCTGGCCTGACAGGCGCGGCAGCAAATACTGCAGCTGTGCCAATTCGACCTGCAGCTTCCCTTCTTTAGAGCGCGCCCTCTGCGCAAAGATATCTAAAATCAGCTGTGTGCGGTCAATTATCCGTGCATCCAAATCTGCAGATAGGTTGCGAACCTGGCTTGGTGAAAGCTCATCGTTAAAAATGATAATATCTGCTTCCATATCTTCCTGAAGCGCAGCCAGTTCCTCCACTTTCCCTTTTCCTATATATGTAGACGGATGAACCCGTTCCCTTTTTTGAGTAATCGAAGCTAAAACTTTTCCGTTTGCCGTTTCAGTCAGCGACTCCAATTCTTCCATTGAATATTCAAACCGCTGGTCATCTTCATCAGTATGGCAGCCGACAAGAATGACTTTTTCATAATCTGGCTTATGTTCCAACCAGCATCCCTCTTTCATATGCTTATTTTAATTGATAACATCATAACAAAAAACATATTCAAATACTAATTTTTACCGCTATTCATAGGCTTTTGCACCGCCCATAATAAATGAATAAAAAAATGGTTGTATTTCTTATTTCCCGTGTTAAAATCATATTGTTTGGAAAGAATTTACGTTTTACTAACTTAAATAAAAATATATTTATAGATTTGCATCAAGAGGAGAAATGGCATATGACATGGGAAGTTTTAAGTATGATCGGCACTGTTGCTTTCGCTGTGAGCGGAGCAATTGTGGCCATGGAAGAAGAATATGATATTTTAGGTGTTTATATTCTGGGTATTGTTACCGCTTTTGGCGGCGGGGCCATCCGAAACCTGCTAATAGGTGTTCCTGTCTCTGCCCTTTGGGAACAGGGTTTATTTTTTCAGATTGCCCTTTTATCCATCACAGCAGTAATGCTGTTCCCTAACAATCTGCTCAAGCATTGGCAAAAGTGGGGTAATTTCACTGACGCAATCGGATTATCCGCCTTTGCTATCCAAGGAGCACTATACGCAACTGAAATGAATCATCCTTTAAGCGCTGTAATTGTGGCTGCTGTATTGACAGGAAGCGGCGGGGGCATCATCCGTGACCTTCTGGCAAGGAGAAAACCGCTTGTATTGCGGTCTGAAATCTATGCGGTCTGGGCTATCCTTTGCGGTTTCGCAGTCGGACTCGGAATCGCCTCAGCTCCGTTTGAGTTATACACTTTGTTTATCATTATTACTGCTTTGCGGGTTTTATCATACACATATAATTGGAAGCTTCCGGTTAAGAGGCTTGGGACAAAAGCATCGGCTTAAGCTGGTGCTTTTATTTGTCGAACTATATTAAAAAGACCTGCTCAATCCATGAGCAGGCCTCCTATATTATTGCTTCACATTCGCCATAATTGTATTTGGATCAAAGCCAATGACCCATTTGCCATTCACATTGATCTGCGGAACTCCCATTTGTCCGGTTGTTGCAACCAATTTTTGTGCCTCTCTCTGATCATTCTGCACATTAACCTCTATATACTCCAGCCCTTTCTCATCCAGAAAATTCTTCACCATTGTACAGTAAGGGCAAGTATTTGTTGTATAAACTGTAATATTGTTCATTTTATATTCCTCCTTCAATAAAAAACAATGCTTTTTTGACACTGTCTTTTTTTACAATATCCCCTTAATCAGCTTCTTCAAACACCAAATCATTGCTTCTGATGGTCATCAGATCATGTTTGTCATAGCTGTTTTGCATTAACAGGCGCATGGCCTGAGTCCGGATTGATTTTTCTATAATATTTCGGATGTAGCGCCCGTTCGAAAAGCTGTTCGGGCTGAGATTATTTTTTACATAGTGTAAGTGTTCCCTTAGCTTTCTTTCGGATTCGTGGCTTAAGGTATACTCCCGTTCCTTCAGCATCCGCTCCCCGATTTCCATCAGCTGTTCAATCGAGTAGTCAGGAAAGTCAACAACCAGGGGGAATCGGGAATGAAGACCTGGATTCAGTGTCAGGAAATGATTCATTTCTCTTGAGTAGCCCGCCAGAATCAGAATAAATTCATGCTGGCGATCTTCCATATGCTTGACGAGGGTGTCAATGGCTTCCTTGCCGAAGTCTTTTTCTCCGCCTCTGCCTAAAGAGTATGCTTCGTCGATGAACAGGATCCCGCCTATTGCTTTTTTCACCAAATCCCTTGTCTTTTGGGCTGTATGACCAATGTATTCACCGACAAGATCGGCCCGCTCTGCTTCAATCAGATGGCCTTTTGACAGCACATTCATTTTTTGAAAAAGCTTGCCTATTAATCGGGCAACTGTTGTTTTACCTGTGCCGGGATTTCCTTTGAACATCATATGCAATGCTTGCTTTCCAGCTTTGAGACCGGCTTCTTCCCGCTTTTTATTCACATAAATCCAGGCATAGATCTCCTTGATCATTTTCTTCATCTCTTCCATTCCCACAAGAGCGCCAAGTTCTTCTTCAATTTCTTTCAGAGCTGTATGCTCAGCCGGAATGGCTTTTGGAGCCGCTTGGGATTCGGGAAGCTCTTTTGTGTATGTTTTTCGCTTTTGTGAATTGAGCACGATGCTGATCTGTCCGTTATTCTTCAGGCGAATCGGCTGGTCCAAAAGCTATCACCTCACATTCTTAGCACAGTATACGCATAGAAGTAATCGTTGTGACAAAAGCCTATATGCATCCGCGAGATTACGGTTATTAGGCTAAAATACGACAAGTTCCCGTCCATTTCAGCAATCAATGATGCAGGAGTGTCGGTTCATGCGGTTTCCCGAGAAATAAGGTGAAACTTCCATCAGCTATGGCTATACTCCCTTTCAGTATGGCAAAGAGTAAATAAACCGTTCATGATGGCCAAGGGAAACGAGCCCGCAGTCAGCTTGCCCACATAGAAACAATAAATTCCCATACCTATATGTATTCAGATGGCGTCCATTTCATTAAATATTTTTGTCTTTCTTATCGGTCTCCGCAAAAGAAAATAGCCCGCTTCATTTAAAGCGGGCTTTTCTTGCTGACTCTATTATCTTTTATTGCTGGTTTTCTAAATCCAACTGAACATTGCGCTGGGGGACGAATGTTGAAATCGCATGCTTGTAAACAAGCTGCTGCTTTCCTTCTGATTCAAATAGTACAGTAAAATTATCAAAGCCTTTAATACAGCCTCTAATTTGGAATCCATTTAATAAGAACACGGTACAATTCGTATTATCCTTGCGTAGCTGGTTAAGAACCTGATCCTGAATATTGATTGCTGATTTCATTATAATCCTCCTCTTTTATCTCTAACATTATGTATTCGATTTTATTTTCAGCTTTCCTTCAATATGAGCAGAAATTTCAGCGAATTTTTTTTCAAACTCATGAGGGTCGGCTGTATCGGACATATCAAACCATTCCACATTCATCTTGTTTCGAAACCATGTTAGCTGCCTTTTTGCATATCTTCTTGAATTTTGCTTCAGATTTCCTACTGCATCCTCCAGAGAAACACGTCCATTAAAGTATTGATACAGCTCTTTATACCCGATAGCCTGTATGGACTGGCAATCCTTTAATCCCTGATCATATAGTGATCTCACCTCTTCAAGCAAGCCTTCCTTCATCATGATCTCAACTCGGAGATTGATGCGTTCATATAAGGTTTCCCGATCCATGGTCAACCCAATCAGTGCCGTATCATAAAGAAGTTCCGGATCCTGATTCTCCTGATACTGAGACATTGTTTTCCCTGTGCAATGGTAAATTTCCAATGCCCTGATCACTCTTCGAATGTTATTGGGGTGAATTTTTTCTGCACTTTCAGGGTCTATTGCCAAAAGCTCCTTAAAAAGGGCATCTTTCCCTTCCCTTTCGTCGCGCTCCTCCAATGTTTTTCTGAATTCTTCATCTGAAGGCGCATCAGAGAATTGGTAATCATAAATAACAGATTGAATATACAATCCTGTGCCTCCAACGATCATGGGAAGTTTGCCTCTTGAAGTTATCTCTGTGATTCTGCTTCGGACCAGCTCCTGAAATTCAGCTGCAGAAAAGGGATCTTCAGGATTTTTGATGTCGATTAGATGATGCGGAATTCCTTCCATCTCTTCTTCCTTAATTTTTGCTGTGCCGATATCCATGCTTTTATATATTTGCATAGAATCTCCGCTGATGATCTCGGCATTAAATCTTTTCGCCAGCAGAATGCTTAATTTTGTTTTTCCAACTGCTGTAGGGCCAATAAGCACTGCCAGCTTTTCTTTCTCACTCATCTGTTCACTGCCTTTACTGCCATTCTATTTATTATCCTACCATATGACAGGAAAATTTTTCAGGTATCATCTTACCATTCTTTTTACAAAAACAGAACATTTATGCATTATGAACAAGTTTTGTCCGTTCTATTCGACAATTTTCCTAAAATTTTCTTATAAAATTACATTTTATTAACGATTCCATAACAAATCAAGGCTAACCCCCAAAATCATGTTAATTTATTAGAAGGTTATATCGTGACAATATAAATTTGAAATTGGGTGAATAATTCATGATAAATACATCTGAAATTGGAATTGACTTAGGGACTGCTAATATCCTTGTATACAGCAAAACAAAAGGAATTATCTTAAACGAACCGTCTGTAGTAGCAATTGATACAGAAACGAAAAAAGTGTTAGCTGTTGGTAAAGAAGCAAAAGAAATGATTGGGAAAACACCGGGCCGTATCATTGCCATCCGTCCGCTAAAAGACGGGGTTATCGCGGATTATGATACGACGACTGAAATGCTTCGCCAGGTTATGCGAAAAGCATCGAAAAAAGTCGGATTCGCGATCAGAAAGCCTAACGTGGTCGTATGTACTCCTTCAGGTTCTACTTCTGTAGAGAGAAGAGCTATTCAGGACGCAGTACGAAATGCTGGGGCAAAAAAAGTACATCTTATTGAAGAACCTGTAGCAGCTGCAATAGGTGCAGGCATGCCTGTTGATGAGCCCGTTGCGAACGTTGTTGTAGATATTGGCGGAGGTTCAACTGAAGTCGCCATCATTTCATTTGGCGGCGTTGTTGCCTGCCATTCCATCCGTATTGGCGGTGACAGACTCGATGATGACATTATTCAGCATGTCCGCAAAGAATACAATGTCCTTATAGGGGAAAGAACAGCTGAAAAAATTAAGATGGAAATAGGCTATGCATTAGTCGACCATGAAGAAATGACAATGGAAGTCCGTGGCCGGGACCTTGTGACTGGTTTGCCAAAAACAATTATATTGTCTTCATATGAAATTCGTGATGCAATGAGAGAAGCACTCCTGCATATTCTGGAGGCTATCCGTGCCACTTTAGAAGACAGTCCTGCCGAACTGAGCGGTGACATCGTTGACCGCGGTGTTATTTTATCCGGCGGCGGCGCTCTCCTTAATGGCATGCAGGATTGGCTATCCCAAGAAATTGTAGTGCCTGTGCACCTTGCTCCAAATCCACTTGAATCAGTAGCGGTTGGAACAGGGGTTGCATTAAAATATATTGATAAGATGCATACATTGGTAAGATAAGGTTATAGATTAAGAGCACCCATTTTGCGGAATGGATGCTTTTTTTGTTTAATAGAGTGACATTTTGAGCGGTATTTCGTTTTTATGAGCGAAAATTGGATTTTATCGGCGATTCGAATTCTTTATGAGCGAATTTCTAAATTTATGAGCGAAAAGATAGTACTTTTAAGCGAAAACCTATTTTAGTTTACATAATATTATTATAGTTTATAGATTAAAAACGCCGAACCACTCAGGTTCAGCGTCCCAATTTTCTACATTACCCTCTTAAACATTTTCTCCATCTCATAAGTGGAGTAATGAATAATGATCGGCCGTCCATGCGGACATGTGAACGGATCGGAAGACCTCCGCAATTCATCAAGCAGCGCCTGGATTTCATCATTGCGGAGATGGTGATTCGCTTTAATGGAAGCTTTACAGCTCATCATAATGGCAGCTTCCTCACGCAACTTTTTAATATCGACTCTCTTCATGGCTAAGAGCTGTTCAATCATATCCTCGATGATTTCCTGTTCCTCGCCTTTAGGCAGCCATTGCGGATGGGAACGGACAATAAAGCTGTTATGTCCGAATTGCTCCAGAAATACCCCCACTTTTTCAAGCTCGCCTTTGTATTCATCAATTTTAATGTAATCATCTGTTGAGTATTCAAAGGTCAGCGGTATGAGCATATCCTGCAATTCGCTTTCAACCTGGCCTACTTTCTCCCTGAAATACTCGTACTTGATCCGCTCCTGCGCGGCATGCTGATCAATGATATAGAGGCCACGGTCATTTTGGGCAAAAATATACGTCCCATGCATTTGCCCGATCGGATAGAGCGGCGGCACCCGGGACGGCTCTTCCACTGTTGCAGTCTCTGCAAAAAATTGTTTCAGTCCTGCAGCTCTCGGCTCTTCAGGCTGGAATAAATGCTGATCCGCTTCAGGCATTTCTTCTGCTGATGTGCTAATATCCATGAAAGGTGTATTCTGCACATCAGGTGATTCTGCTGCTGGCAGTTCAGCTGGAGGACTTTGCGGGCTTTTCAGAACTCTCCCATTCGGGTACTGCCGGACAGCTTCCTCCCTTGTTTCACGCACATAAGAAGGCACATGCTCCCGATGCTCCGGCAGATGATCCAAATCAAGAGCAGTCTGTTCCGATTTAGGTTTCATGCTTTTCGGCTGTGTAAATCCGGAAGGAATAAGTTCCTCTTTTTTAAATGCTGTCTTCAAGGCACCTGATACAAGCTCATTCAATTCATTTTCCTTGCTTAAGCGTACCTCCATTTTCGACGGATGGACATTCACATCGACAAGGAGCGGATCCATTTCAATGTTCAGGAGCACAATCGGGTAGCGGCCAATTGGCAGCAGAGTATGATACCCCTCCTGAATGGCTTTGGCCAACGAATAATTCTTGATAAAGCGGCCGTTGATCATGGTAGAAATATAGTTTCTTGATGCCCTTGTAATCTCAGGCAGTGCGGCATAGCCGCTGATTTTAAAATCAAGTGAGCTTGCTTCAATCCGAACCATCTTTTTCACAATATTGAGCCCATAAATAGCCGCAAGAACCTGCCGGACATCCCCGTTTCCGTTCGTCTGCAGAAGCTTTCGCTCATTATGGATCAGGCGGATGGCGACCTCAGGATGGGCGAGCGACAGCCTGTTAACCACATCTGTAATATTGCCCAGCTCTGTGTGAATCGTCTTCATATATTTAAGCCGTGCCGGCGTGTTGAAAAATAAATCCGTCACGGTCAGGTCAGTCCCTTTTCTGCCGGGCGCCTTTTCCATTACTTCCACTTTTCCGCCTTCGATGACAACCCGTGTGCCGGCAACCCCGGTTGAGGTTTTCATCTCAATCCTGGAAACAGACGCAATACTTGGCAATGCCTCGCCGCGGAATCCGAGAGTGCGGATGCGGAAAAGGTCATTTTCGTCTTTAATTTTACTGGTAGCATGGCGATGAAAGGCATTCAGGACATCATCTTCCTCAATGCCATCACCATTATCGATGATACGGATTTTAGCCAGGCCGGCTTCTTCCACTTCGATTTCAATAATCGTGCTACCGGCATCAATCGAGTTCTCCATTAATTCTTTTACCACTGATGCAGGCCGCTCCACCACCTCGCCGGCAGCGATTTTATTAGAAAGAGCATCATCCAGCTGAATGATTTTCCCCATCTCGTCACCCCCTGTTTACTAATTTTTCAATTTCCTGTGCAATTCATATAATGTATTTAATGCCTGCATTGGCGTCATATCCAGGATATCGAGCGCTTTGACTTTATCAATTATCTTTTTTTCTTTAGAGCCTATTGAAGGTTTCTTCACATTTTCAGGCTCCTCAAAAAAAGATAATTGGCCAGCAGGCTCTGCCATTTTTTCTGCGGCAGGACTCTCTTTTTTCACAGGATGAGGATCGTTCGATTCCAGCCCCGTTAATATTTCATTTGCCCTTACAATCAGTTCATTCGGAAGCTCTGCAAGCTGGGCAACATGGATTCCGTAACTCTTATCTGCCGCTCCTTCCTTAATTTTATGAAGGAACACAACCCGTCCATTTTGCTCGACTGCGCTGACATGGATGTTTTTCACCTTTTGCAGTTCTTCTTCAAGCACCGTCAATTCATGATAGTGAGTGGAAAATAAAGTCTTCGCACCAATCCGGTTGTGAATATATTCAATGATTGCCTGCGCCAATGCCATCCCATCATAGGTGGATGTTCCGCGCCCGATTTCATCGAATAGTATCAAACTGTTTTGAGTGGCATTCACAATCGCATTTCTCGCTTCAAGCATCTCGACCATGAACGTACTCTGGCCGGAAATTAGGTCATCGGCGGCTCCGATTCTCGTAAATACCTGGTCGAAAATCGGCAGCACGGCTTCAGAAGCAGGCACATAGCAGCCGATTTGCGCTAAAATCGCCGTTAGGGCGATTTGCCTCATATACGTACTTTTACCGGACATATTCGGCCCTGTAATTAGCAGCATTTCACGGTCGGCATCCATATAACAGTCATTCGGCACATATTCCTGTGCATTCAGTACTTTTTCAACGACTGGATGGCGGCCGTCTTTAATATTAATCCGTCTTTCATTTGAAAAGTTTGGCTTTATATAATGCCTCTGCTCGCTGACAGCAGCGAAGCACTGAAGAACATCCAGCTCACTTACTGTTTTCGCAAGCTTTTGCAATCTCGGAATAAATTCTTTTACATGTTCGCGGACATTAGTAAATAATTCATACTCCAGCTCCACGCACTTTTCCTGCGCTTCCAGTATGAGTGCCTCTTTTTCCTTTAATTCAGGCGTAATAAATCTTTCGGCATTGGTCAGGGTCTGTTTGCGCTCATATTGCCCTTCCTGTAATAGATGCAGATTGGCGCGGGTTACTTCAATATAATAGCCAAACACACGGTTAAAACCTATTTTTAATGATTTAATGCCTGTTTTTTCACGTTCCTGCTTTTCAAGCTGGGCAATCCAGGTTTTCCCGTTGCGGCTGGCATCACGGTATTTATCCAGCTCTTCATGATAGCCGTCCTGAATGATGTTTCCATCCTTCAAAGACAGCGGCGGATTTTCCATTATCGCGCTTTCCAAAGTATCAGTGACTTCTTCACAGGCATCCAGGCGCTCAGCAAGCCTCACTGCTTCTTCATTCGGCAGATTTGAGACCATTTCTTTTAAAACAGGTATCTGCTGAAGAGATTTCTTAAGCTGTACAAGGTCGCGGGCATTTACATTTCCAAATGCCACTCTTCCTGCAAGGCGTTCCAGATCATAGACTTCCTTCAGCTTTTCCCGGATTTCTTCCCGTTCAAAGAAAGAGTGAATAAGCGTTTCAACCAGCGAATGGCGGCGCTTGATTTCCTGTTCATCAATAAGCGGCCTGTCGATCCATTGCTTTAACAGGCGGCCTCCCATGGCAGTCTTCGTTTCATCCAAGAGCCATAACAGTGAGCCCTTCTTCCCTTTGCTGCGGATGGTTTCTGTCAGCTCAAGATTCTTTTTTGAAAAATAATCGATTTTCATGTATTGATTAATCTGATAAGTAGCCACCTTTTGAAGGTGATCCAGGCTCCTCTTTTGCGTACGGTACAGGTAATTAATCAGTCTGCAAGAAGTTGTCCTGAGCTTGTCCTGATTTAAACCAGCCAGAAGTCCCTCGAAAGAGTCCCGGACTCCGCAATCATCCTCGAATGAAATCGCCATGACGGAGCGTTCTTTCATTCTCCTCTGCCATTCTCCATCAAAGTCGGAAGAGATGACTACTTCCTTTGCACCTGACATAGACAGCTCGTTCAAGACCTCATCAAACCCGCTGCTTAACATCGTTACCTTCGTCTCACCTGTTGATAAATCATTGGTGGCAAATCCAAAGGTTTCATCTTCAAAGACCGAAATCGATGCAATATAGTTGTTTTCTTTTTCCTGAAGGCCTTTGCCTTCCATCATTGTTCCAGGTGTGATAAGCTGAACGACTTCCCGCTTCACAACTCCTTTTGCCTGTTTCGGATCTTCTGTTTGCTCGCAGATTGCGACTTTGTATCCTTTTTCAATCAATTGTTCAATATAAACCGGTGCTGAATGATACGGCACCCCGCACATGGGAATCCTTTCTTCCGTACCTCCCTCGCGGCTGGTTAATGTGATTTCAAGCTCCTGTGATGCATTAAGTGCATCATCAAAAAACATTTCGTAAAAATCGCCAAGGCGAAAAAATAAAAAGGCATCCTGATATTCTGCCTTTACCCGTAAGTATTGCTGTATCATAGGCGTGTAAGCTGCTGCCATAACTTCCTCCAACGATCCATAATCTATTATTTTATAATCCTGTTTTAGAGATTTTCTCTAAAAACGTCTTTTTCATTATATCATAGATTATCGGCTGACTCAGACGTGCAATATTTGGCGATTAGAAAAGCGGAAGCGCCTTGCCCACCCCCGACAAGCACAAGATGATCCTCACGGAAAGGCGTTCTTTGCCTTTTTGGGAGGATTGGCTTGTGACCTCGAGGGGGTATGCGCTGGATCTAGACAGTTATCGAAGTTCAAAACTTAAAACTTCTTATTTTAGAAAAACAGCAGCTCCCCAAATGGAGAGCTGCCAGTATTTCTTAGTTATTGATGTATTTTTCAAACACATAACCGAAATCTTTCACATTATATTTCTTGCGGCTGTTCATCAGCCAATTGAAGGCTGTTTCATTCAATACACGGAAATTATCCACTACATTGGCGTCCTGACTGGACACTGAACGACCAAGAGTGCTTGATGCCAAATTCAGGCTTTTTTCAGCATACTCCATCGACACTTCATTTTCGCGGCAGATTTCGGAAATGCGGATCAGGGCTTTATATAAATCTTTCAATTCTTCGATATGCTTTTTATGTACGTCAATAGAGAAAGCCTGGGATCCGATCACGAATTTGATTTCTACATCTAAATCAACTGTACCAGCTGTTTCCAGCATCACATTGGAAATGCTGTATTCACGGTAGCTGTAGCGCTTTAGAGTTCGTTTTTTGCTGACTGCACTTGTACCATCCAGATGAATAAGCGCTTTATTCGTAAAGCAGTATTCATCCGACTTGGACTTGATCAGGAAATAAATTTTCTCATTATCTTCGTGCAGGACATAATCGTCAGCATCAACCTTGTCATAATCAGCCGGCTGGATGACGCTTCCCACATCGCTTAATCCCAGCACATCAGATGCAACCTTTTTAAACATAAACCCTCAACCTTTCATTATTCATTATACTACTTTGCTATTTTAACATATTTAGGAAAACGATGGCTTATTCATTTTTTAATTAACATTGGAAAAGCTCCCGGCAAACCGGAAGCTTCATATTCCTGGCGTATTCATCAATACAATCGGCCATCCATCAGGATCTTCTATCGTCACTCCGCCTCTGCCCCAATATGGATTTTCCGGATCTGTTTCCAAATACCCAATAGCTGCAAGCCTTTCGGCAATGTTATCCCGCTCCAGGCGGTCTCCAACATAAAAGACTAATAGATGTTCCTTTGTTGGCTTCGGAAGCTCCATTATTTCCCTGGATTGAGTAAATTCAAGATGGTACTGGCTATCAGGCAGACCAATCATAATGCCATCATAGCCTTCATGATTCCGAAACTCGCCGACTCTTTTCAGACCCAGTCCTTTTTCATAAAAGGAAATGAGTTTATCAAGCTGGTTTGTGGGACGTGCAATGCGAAATTGCACAGCTGGAATGCTCCCTTCCCACTCCTTTCTCACGATCACTTCGTAAGGATATTCCTGATGCTGAAACATAGCATCCTCTGGTCCCGAAGCAAATATTTTAATCGGAGAAATAACGGAAGCCCTTTCAGTTGGATACCAGTTACGCCCTTCCTTCACAAGCACAAAAACCCCTTTCCTGTCTCCGTAAAAAGCAAACGTCTCGCTGGAATCCATCTGTTCATTGTACAAATACTGATCTAATTCCCGCGCCATTGCGGAAACATCTTTGACAGGCAAGCCAACTTCCCCAACATCATGCCAGCGGATATCCTCCTTTTTTACACCATCCAATGGGCGCTCCAGCATCTCCATAATATTTCCGTCCGGATCGATAAAATAGGCCTGCTTTCCTTTCCAAAACATACTGTACTCACCACTCTCATTTGCCAGCAGCACGCTTTCAGCCCCTAATTTTTGATACATATGATCAAAGTGTCCAGTATTAGTCCGGAAACATACATGATAAAATGGAATTGCTGCATCTTTCTCAAAAAGAATCTTTGTTGAACCGGCCATTATCGTAAAATAACTTTCAGTCTCCATCAGCAGCTCCATTTCCAGCACATCTGTATAAAATTCTTTCATCCTGTCTAAATCATTGCACTTCAAATTCAATTGAAATATTTTCATCCTTGCCTCTCCCCTTTACATCTTATACCTCCATTCTAAGGAAAGACTCTGCAGATGAATTCAGACTAAAGGCTGAAGATACAGTCGATAATTCGCTGGAATATGGCTCCCATTATGAAAATATAAAAAGAAAAACTAGGAAGCAAAACCTCCTAGTTTGTCATTATTCTTCTTCAGTTCCCACCAAGAAATCTGGATTTAAATCCTCGAATTCTTCATCATCCACATCAAGTCCCCAATCGTCATCATCGCATTCGCACTTGTCTGGGTAAACAGCTACACAAACTTTTGTTTCGCCGATCACCTCGACCATGAACTCTCTTTCCACAGTGACGATGATTTTGTTGCCGTTTGGAGAAATGACTGCTTCACAGCAGCTCGGCTGCTGCAGAACACGGGCGATGACATCATGATCATCCAAACAGTCCGGATCACGGTACTTCAATTTAATGACATCTTTATACTCAACCCGTTCGGTAACAACTTCGGTTTTTGTATTGTTGTTGAAAGAGTACCAAACGTTAATGTCATAATGGCCGCAGATTTCCACTGTTTTTCCAGCTTTTTTCGCCTCGTACGTATGGTTTATGATCCAGCAGCCAAGTATGCTTGACGGATGGTGTGACGGGCAGATCGTATGATTGGACTGTGTGAATTTACGTCCTTTCGCAACGACCGCTTTCGTTATAATCTCTCTGTAATCTCCCATTGCGAGCGAACCCTCCTCATTCATTTTCAATTCATCCTATGCGGGATATTAGACTAGTGTGCGATAATTTTGATGAATGTTAGGCAAAAGTATTGGCATGATTTATAGTATGCCGGGAGCGGGCGAATGTTCCGGTCTGAACAAATCCAGCAGGAGAATTCTCTATATAAATAAGGAAAGTGCCTGCCTATGGTAAGGCCTTAAAACTCACTGATAGGTATGTGATTGAAAAATGCACGTTTGTCCTGCTCCATCTGCGGAGACAGCTTGGCTCATGAATCAATATAATAAACTATCGATAAGGAGGTGAACAGGAATGGCAGACAAGGAGAACTCCAACTATAAAGTTTCAATCAATGGCAAAGAGCTGACAGGAGAAGAAGCAAAACAATATGCTGAACAAATGGCAGCCAAGTTTACTGAAACATTGGGCGAATTCTATACAAAAGGATTAGAAAAAATTCAGTCTGAAGAGTTAAAAGGAAATCTTATGGAATCTCTTAAGCCGTTGAAAAACTTAGAAGGGCTCTTCACAAAAAATTCCTCCGGGATCGGGAATATGATTCCTGCATTAAAAAATCTGCTGCCTGTTGTGGAAACATCAGAGGATTATAAACAGGTGAAACTTTCTGTAAACGGAAAAAAACTTCTGGATCTGGATCTTTCAGACATGATGAAGAAAGACTCATAATCTAGAAAACAGCCACTTCAATCAATTGAAGGAGGTGAAAAATATGCTATCAAGATGCAATGACGATTACGAAAAAGACAATGGCGTATTGCCGAGCGGCGGAGCAGTAAATGGAGCAGACAGCGGCAATGAAGCGGAAGCTTTTACTTTCGCTGCACAAGCAAACCTACCTCAAACAAACCTAAATGGCCAATTGCCGATTTCTGGTGGAGGCTTTGCTATTAACGCTGCACTGATCAACATTCCAATTCTTTCAGCTCAATACAATATTGCAAATGGAGGAGACTCCACAGCCATTTCTGTGAACACTACAACTCAGCAGCAAAGCAATAAAGCGTAATTAAAGATAAAGCAATTTTTTCTATGCAGAGTCTTAAATGTCCAAAAAGAAGGGAGGGAGTACCATGTTAAGTCAAAATATGCAAAAGTTGGATTTGGATCCGGAAGTCCTCAAACAGCTGGGTATTCCAAAGGAGTTTATTGATATGGCTGCAGAAGCCGGAATACCGTCTATCAATAACCATGCTGCCGGCGGAAAGGGCGGACGGGCTATCAATCTCACATATGTGGATAATTACTCGACATTGCTCCTTGTATATACTTTTCTCCTCAACTTTTTGGACAAAAAATCTGATGATGCAGGGACTAAAATGCTGAATCAATCCCTGCTGTCAACGTTAAATGCTGCAATCATCGAACAGCAGGAGTACAGAAAAGAATTTTTAAAGGCAGTAGAATTATTGCGAAACCAATAAAAGGCCCCCCACAACCCATGGCCAATACCAATTCCTCCCTTAAATATAGAACGTAAAAAACACCCTGCACTTATTGGTGCAGGGTGTTCCGCTTTCTGTTTATTAATGTGTACAGCTGCTGTTGCTGATTTTTGATCCCGTTTCACCGCTTAGGAGATTTCCGCCTGTAGAAGTAATGACTTCGTCTGTTACAGTGTTGGAAATCGCATTAGCCACAATCTGCAGCAATTCATTAACATCCACCTGGGATTGCTTGAATTCCTGGACAACCGGAATTTCATCCAGCTGCTGTTCCAATTGGGCAATTTTTTCTTCCGTTTTCTTTAATGCTTCAGCTTTACCATAGTGCTGAAGATTGACAGCCTGTTTTTGCAAGCCTTTGATTGTTGTAATGGTAGCACTAACCTTTTCGTTTTCATTAATCTGTGCTTCTGCACGCTTGAAGAAATCTACCTCTTCTGTCTCTGCAATCATGCGTGCCAGTTCCTTCGCACGTTCTACTATCTCATCTTTTGTGTATTTAGCCATTACTGCTTCACCTCAACCGCATCTAGTTCTTCTACCATTTCTCCGTTTAGGGACCAAGTCTTCGCATCGGTTACCTTTACATTCACGATTTTGCCGATCGCTATTTTCGGTCCCTTAAAGTTTACGAGCTTGTTCTTTCTTGTGTAGCCTGCAAGAATTTCAGGATTGTTCTTGCTTTCCCCTTCCACAAGAACTTCGACAGTCTGACCTTTATATTTTTTCATTGCTTCTGCAGATAATTCATTAACAACTGCGTTCAGGCGCTGAAGACGTTCTTTCTTCACTTCCATTGGCACGTTATCCACCATTTTGGCCGCTGGTGTGCCTTCACGAGGTGAGTAAATGAACGTATAAGCAGCTTCGAACCCTACCTCCCGATACAGGGAAATTGTTTCTTCAAATTGCTCTTCTGTCTCATTAGGATAGCCTACGATGATATCAGTTGTGAAAGTGGCCTCTGGAATAGCCGCTTTAATCTTGCGAACCAGCTCCAAGTATTGTTCCCTTGTATATTTACGGGCCATGATTTTCAGGACATCTGTAGAACCAGATTGAACTGGCAGGTGAATATGCTCTACCAGATTGCCTCCCTTGGCAAGCACTTCAATCAAATGATCATCAAAATCTCGTGGATGGCTGGTTGTAAAGCGTACTCGCGGAATGTCGATTTTGCGCATTTCATCCATTAAATCGCCAAGACCGTATTTCATATCCTCAAAATCTTTTCCATACGCGTTTACATTTTGCCCAAGCAGGGTAATTTCCTGGTAGCCCTGTGCAGCTAACTGACGCACTTCCTGAATGATATCCTCAGGACGTCTGCTCCGCTCTTTTCCCCGTGTATAAGGAACGATGCAGTATGTGCAGAATTTATCACAGCCGTACATAATGTTGACCCATGCTTTAATATTGCCGCGGCGCACTTTTGGAAGGTTCTCAATAACATCCCCTTCTTTAGACCAAACTTCAATTACCATTTCCTTCGACATATACGCTTCTTGAAGAATGTTAGGAAGACGGTGAATGTTGTGTGTTCCAAATATCATATCTACCTGGTTATATGTTTTAAGAATCTTGTTAACAACTGATTCTTCCTGTGACATACATCCGCAGACACCAATTAGAAGATCGGGATTTTCCTTTTTTAAATGTTTTAGATGGCCAAGTTCTCCAAACACTTTATTCTCGGCATTTTCACGGATGGCACATGTATTAAGCAAAATGACATTTGCATCTTCTACAGATTCTGTATGCTCATAGCCAAGACCAAGGAAAATACCAGCCATAACTTCGGTATCATGTTCATTCATTTGGCAGCCGTAAGTGCGGATATAGAATTTGCGGCCTTTTCCCATTCCATGAAATTCTTCTGGTATGTTAAAATCTTTATGATATTTCACTTCTTCTTTACCGCGTTTTTTCGCTTCCTTTAAGGAAGGTGCAGTATAAACAGTTTCAAAGTATTTGCTGTAATCCTTTACGGATTTTTTGTCCGAAGGATTTGCTGTTTGCACTTGCTGGCTTTCTAAACGCTGTTTTTCGTTCATCATGTATCCCCTTTCTCTTTCTCCTGAGCTGCATCTATCATTTAAACTCCATTTTCAGCTTTTATTAAGTTGTGCAATTTATATATGTGCACATTATTATAGTATAAGGCTTTCTGATAGTTAAAACAATAGAAAACAGCACTCGGTCTCTTATCAGCAGCTATTACTTGTATGTACGAACAGGGATAATTTTAATCCTACACATTTACTTATACTAGACTAAATTTAATATATTGTGTGTGATAGTTGTCACATCTAATCTCATTCAATACAAGAAAAAAGAAGCCCGGGATTCCCGGACTTCTTATGATTACATAAATTCAGCTGCAAGTTTATCAAAGTGAGCTTGATCTAGTTCCAGATCCGCTTGTGATAAAGGAGTTTCAGAGTAACCTGAAAGCAATTCCTGATAAGACTTGCGCTCTGTGTCCTGGTAGATTAAGCCAGTTACAAGGCCGCTGTGCTTCATAAGAGTCTGCATTGCCATTTCACGGCTTGAGTTGTCATAGCCTTCCACATCGCTAAGCTTTGTCAGGTTTTCTTTAAACCAGTCATATGTGTTGACTTTATTGTATGTAACACATGGACTGAACACGTTAATTAAAGAGAAGCCATCATGCTTGATGCCTGCTTCGATTAACGCTGTCAGATCTTTAAGGTCAGTTGAGAAGCTTTGTGCCACGAAAGTCGCACCTGCTGTTAATGCCATTTCCATTGGAGAAATCGCCTGCTCAATAGAACCTTGAGGAGTAGACTTCGTTTTGAAACCAGCCGCAGAACGCGGTGAAGTCTGGCCTTTTGTTAAACCATAGATTTGGTTATCCATTACGATATAAGTGATGTTCACATTACGGCGGATCGCATGAATCGTATGGCCCATACCGATCGCGAATCCATCTCCGTCACCGCCGGATGCGATAACTGTTAAATCGCGGTTAGCCATTTTCACACCCTGAGCGATCGGTAGTGAACGCCCATGAATGCCGTGGAAACCGTATGAATTGATATAGCCGGAAATACGTCCGGAGCATCCAATGCCTGATACTACAGCTAAGTTCTCCGGCTCTAAACCAACATTTGCTGCCGCACGCTGAATCGCAGCCTGCACGGAGAAGTCTCCACAGCCTGGACACCAGTTTGGTTTTACATTATTTCGAAAGTCTTTAAATGTGGCCATTTAGAACAACTCCTTGCATTTTGTGTGAATTTCATGCGGCAAGAATGGATTTCCGTCGTACTTTAATAGCTTATGTACTTTCTCAGCATGTCCGACGTTCATCTTCATGATGTTCGCTAATTGTCCTGTAGCGTTGTTTTCTACTACAGCGATTTTTTTAGCTGATTTCACAAGCGGCAATAACTCATCCGTTGGGAAAGGATGAATCAGGCGAACTTGTGCATGGTTCACTTTAATACCGTCCTGTTCAAGTCTGCTCATTGCTTCCTCAATTGCACCGCGTGTTGAGTTGAAGCCGACGATCAGCAAGTCTGCTTCTTCATGAGGAGCATTCTTGTGAACAGGTGTATTGAATTTTATATTTTCAATCTTGCGGAAACGCTTATCCATTTGAGCATTGCGGTTTGCAGCTGATTCTGAAGGTTTTCCAGTTTCATCATGCTCCACACCCGTCACATGGTGGATTCCGTTTTTCATGCCAGGGATCACTCGAGGTGAAACACCATCTTCTGTAACCTCAAAGCGCTTGAAGTAGCCTTTGTTTTCAATTTCAGGAAGTTCTTCTGTAACAAGCTTTCCTCGACGGATTTCAACTTTGCTGAAATCAAGCGGCTCCACTGTCTGCTTTCCAAGAGAAAGCTGCAGGTCTGAGAGGACAATAACCGGACACTGGTATTCTTCTGCAAGGTTGAAAGCTTCAGCCGTATCATAGAATGCTTCCTGTACAGTACTTGGAGCAAGTACGATTTTTGGAATCTCGCCATGAGTGCCGTAAATCATTGCCATTAAGTCAGATTGCTCCTGCTTTGTAGGTAGTCCTGTAGAAGGGCCCCCACGCTGTGTATCTACGATAACAAGCGGTGTTTCAGTAATTCCTGAAAGGCCGATAGCTTCCATTTTAAGGGAAAGTCCAGGACCTGCAGATGCTGTAATTGAGCGGACACCGGCGTAGTTTGCACCGATTGCCATTGTTACTGCGGCAATTTCATCTTCTGTCTGGATGACAGATCCGCCAAGCGCCGGAAGTTTTTTTATCAGATATTCCATGATTTCGGATGCAGGTGTGATTGGGTAAGCGGCCATGAAGCGGCATCCTCCTGCAAGAGCACCAAGAGCGATTGCATCGTTTCCGATCATGAATAAACGCTTCAGTCCGTCAGCTTTTTCAAGCTCCATTAATTCCACATCATCGCTGAGCTTTTCTTTCATGAAATCAAAGCCAGCCTGAATGGCTTCCATGTTTTTATCGACAACCTGCTGTCCTTTTCGCCCAAAAATCTCTTGAACTACTTCTTCAAATACTTTAATATCTAAATTTAGAACTGCACATGTCGCACCAACAGCAACCATGTTTTTCATCAGGGATGTTCCAAGCTCTGTAGCAATCTCTGTAAAAGGTACTGCAAACAAAGCTGCATTCGTATCTTCTGGCTGTTTTGGATCAAATTTCGCATCTGCAATCATGATCCCTTTATCGTGAAGTTCTTTGTAGTTTAAATCGATTGTTTCCTGGTCAAAAGCTACCAGAATATCTAAATCGTCCGAAATAGAACGAATTTGTGACGTGCTGACGCGAATCTTGTTGTTCGTGTGCCCGCCCTTAATACGTGATGAAAAGTGGCGGTAACCGTACAGGTAGTAGCCTAAACGATTTAATGCAATGGAAAAAATCTCCCCGGTACTTTCGATACCTTCCCCTTGCTGTCCTCCAACTTTCCATGAAAGTTGATTGATCATGTCTTACACCCCTTTAGATACGTTAAGAAATTATGTAAAAACGTTTATTTAATTTAAGTGTAGTACTTGTCCAGTCAATCCTGTTATTTCACCATACCTTAAAGGCTATATTCTGGAAGCTGGATGGGTACTAAACGCTTTCAATTCTAGACCTATGTGTCTAAAAAAGCAACCCTTTCTGAATATTTATTGGCTAAAAGATGAATATTTTTTTATTTTTTTGAAAAATACTAAAAAGATTATTTCATTTTGGATTTATCAGGTCTTTCACATCCCTTGATATACAGTTTTTTCACCATTTTCACCTTGGAAATCTGTTATAAAAATTCCGAAATGAAAATTTTTCAGCTTGTATATCAGAATAATATTTTGTTAGTTCATTTATCAGGCTATCGTATTTTCTTGCATCCTCCAAACCTGCAACTCTTCCATCCGTACCGTCAAAATCCGAACCAAAGCCCACATGATTTTCTCCTCCAAGTGAACATACATGTTCAAGATGTCTTAGGATGTCTGTAATCGTGGCTGTTTGTTTTCCTGATAAAAACTCCGTCACAAATGTAATGCCCATCACACTGTCCCGATCAATCAGTGCTTCAATCTGTTCGTTTGATAAATTGCGTGGATTCGGGCACAGCGAATAGCAGTTCGAGTGAGAGGCAAAAGGATAATCCGCCCATTCCATCACATCCCAGAACCCTCGTTCAGAAAGATGGGATACATCGCACCATGCTTTGCTGGCATTTAATTCATAGACCACTTGTTTGCCAAATGAAGAAAGCCCTGCCCCCCTTTCTTCAAGCACTCCATCAGCTGCACAGTTAGCATAATTCCAGGTCAATCCCACTGAAGACACTCCCAGCCTGAGAAGCGTCTTCAATTTAAGCAGATCGCAGCCAACAGCATCACATCCCTCCAGTGTAAGCACTGCCCCTACTTCATCATCCTGCAGCAGGTCGATGTCCCGGCTGCTTCTAATGAGCTTTAATTGCGGGTTGGGTTTAAGCACTTTATCGTAAAACAGATCGGTCATATATAGTGCTGCGTTGAACTTCATTTCTGGATGGACAGATTCAGGAACATATATGGCAAAGCATTGAACTTTTATACTGGAAGCCTGCAGCCCAGCAAGGTTCACCTGAAGACTGCCTGAATTATTAAAGTCAACCTTTCTGTCCATAAACATTTTATATAGGACATCACAATGTGCATCAAATATTTTCATGCTGTTTTCCTCCCTTTTTCTGCATAGCTTTATCTTATTAAAAAAAGAACCTGTTTGCCTATGATGCAAACAGGTTTTAATATTTTTGCACGAATTTATATTTTGCTGACTTATGCATATGACAAAGGATGATTTCCCATTCTGAAGCTTTTGCCTAACGCGGTTCCACAATCAGCTTAATGGCAGTCCGCTCTTCGCCGTCAATCAGGATATCCGTGAATGCAGGGATACAAATTAAATCCACTCCGCTAGGCGCTACGAATCCTCTTGCGATCGCTACTGCCTTAACAGCCTGGTTCAATGCACCCGCACCAATTGCCTGGATTTCCGCACTTCCTCTTTCGCGAAGAACTCCAGCAAGCGCACCAGCTACAGAATTAGGATTAGATTTTGCTGAAACTTTTAATATTTCCATTCCTAGCTCCTCCTCGTTTTACCCCTCCTGTATGCATTGCTCAAAGCGCTGATTCGCCTTCTGTAAAGGCTGAATGCCTTCAGATAAGCAATTACTTTCCGTTCATGCACATCCCGCTTTGATGGAATTTAGCACCAGGTCTATATATCATTCCATTGCTACTATATTCAGCTTAGAATTCACATATTCCGGCTTGGACAAAAAAAGCATGGTTTTAGGCTGAATTTTCTGCAAAAACCAAAAAAACCGCACTCGGACATCCGAATGCAGTTTTTATCAGTTTATGAGTAAAAAGGATGGTCATCATTAATCAAGATCCGGTCAATTTTTTTTGCCAAACCCGTTTTTGGACTCAGCTCAATGAATGCTGCACTTAATTGGGTCCTTCCTTCTTTCGGAACTTCAAACCGAACCGGCAGTCCAGTCAAAAACCTTTTGATTACAGCTTCTTTTTCAACACCAAGGATACCGTCATAAGGGCCTGTCATTCCCACATCAGACATAAAGGCTGTCCCGCCAGGCAAAATACGGTTATCGGCTGTCTGCACGTGTGTATGCGTACCCACGACGGCTGATACCTTTCCATCCAAATACCAGCCCATTGCCTGTTTTTCACTTGTTGCTTCCGCATGAAAATCAACAAAAATGAACGGAGTCCTTTCACGGGCTTCTTTTATCAGTTCATCCGCCTTTTGGAAAGGACAATCACTTGTATTCATAAAAGTCCTGCCCTGAAGGCTGATCACCGCTACTTCCTCTGTATTAAATTTTAAATACACCATGCCTTTTCCAGGATTATTTGAAGGAAAATTGGCCGGACGAACCATATATTTAGCGCGGTCAATGAATTCAAAAATTTCCCGGTTATCCCAGGTATGATTACCGAGAGTTACCGCCTGAGCACCAGCCTCAAGAAAGCTGCGGTAAATCTTTTCCGTAATACCCTTTCCACCCGCTGCATTTTCCCCATTAATAATTGTGATATGCGGGCGGTATTTTTCTTTTAGCTTCGGTACATATTCAGTGATCATATCCCGCCCCTGTGATCCCACTACATCTCCGACAAACAATATATTCATGTCATATCCCTTTCTGTTTTTAAAGATATATGTATTCTTTCCCAGTCATTTTTATTAGTTTAACACAGTTTCCTGCATCAATATAAAGCACACCCGAAAAAGAAATAAAGCGATGCATGAGCATCGCTTTATTTTGCATATTCAACGGCCCTCGTTTCACGGATAACCGTGACCTTGATGTGGCCTGGATAATCAAGTTCCTCTTCAATCTTCTTACGGATATCCCTTGCCAAACGATGAGCTTCAAGGTCATCAATTTGTTCAGGTTTAACCATAATGCGAATTTCGCGTCCTGCCTGAATGGCAAAAGATTTTTCAACGCCATCATAGGATTCTGAAATCTCTTCAAGCTTTTCCAGACGGCGAATATAGTTCTCAAGCGTCTCTCTTCTTGCTCCAGGTCTTGCTGCTGATAAAGCATCAGCTGCAGCGACAAGTACGGCAATGATCGATGTAGGCTCTGTGTCACCATGGTGGGAAGCGATACTGTTGATGACAACAGGATGCTCCTTATACTTAGTGGCAAGCTCCACACCTATTTCAACATGGCTTCCTTCCACCTCATGGTCGATTGCTTTACCGATATCATGAAGCAATCCTGCACGGCGGGCCAATGTTTCGTCCTGTCCTAATTCGGCAGCCAGCAAACCTGAAAGCTGAGCCACTTCCATTGAATGCTTTAACACATTCTGACCGTAGCTTGTACGGAATTTTAAACGGCCAAGAATTTTGATTAAATCTGGATGCAGACCGTGAACACCAACCTCGAAAGTAGTTTGTTCACCGATTTCACGGATGTGTTCATCCACTTCACGGCGGGCCTTATCAACCATTTCCTCAATTCGGGCTGGATGGATGCGTCCGTCCTGAACCAGTTTGTCTAAAGCTAAGCGTGCAGTCTCACGGCGAATCGGATCAAAACCGGATAAAATAACCGCTTCCGGCGTATCATCGATTATGAGATCAATTCCAGTCAGAGTTTCCAGAGTACGGATATTACGGCCTTCACGGCCAATAATGCGCCCTTTCATCTCATCATTTGGCAGATTGACAACTGATACAGTAGTTTCTGCTACATGATCCGCTGCACATCTTTGGATAGCCAGTGACAAGATTTCTTTCGCTTTCTTATCTGCGTCCTCTTTCGCTCTAGTCTCGCTCTCTTTTACCATAATAGCGACATCGTGAGCCACTTCCTGCTCCGTGCGCTCTAAAATGATGGACTTTGCCTCTTCACGAGTCAAGCCTGAGATACGTTCCAGCTCAGCTTGCTGCTCTTTAATCATCTCGTCCACTTTGCTTTCCATCTCTTCAATATGCTGTTGTCTTTTGCTAAGAGAATCGTCCCTCTTTTCTAAAAGCACTTCACGTTTATCTAACGTTTCATCTTTACGATCAAGGTTCTCTTCTCTTTGCATTAAGCGATTTTCTTGTTTTTGCAGTTCATTTCTTCGATCACGAATTTCACTTTCCGCATCTGTGCGAAGCTTGTGAATTTCATCTTTCGCTTCAAGCAGGGCTTCTTTCTTCGTAGCCTCAGCTTCTCGCTTTGCGTCTTCCAAAATCTGCTCAGCAGCATCTTTAGCTCCTGCAATTTTTGCTTCGGCAATAGATTTGCGAACAAAATAGCCAACAATAGCACCGACGATTAGGCCAAGCAAAATGGAGATGATTGCTGTTACTAGATCCATCATTTCACCTCCTCTTGCTATGAACTTGTTTGTGTTACGTTTTTTAAAGTGTCGGCATGTACATTGTCCAATTCAACATACAGCACTAAGGCTTTTAAACGTTTCAATCTTAAAAAAGCATTGGGCATCCATTTTGGGCTGGCATTATATTAACGTATGAATAGCCAATGGAGCCTGGAGCCAGACAATGTCTAACTCAATAAGAATTTCTTTACATATAAAATGTAAAATATACATTTTTAATTGTAAGGCTGTGGAATTTTATTGTCAAGGGTTTGTCCTAAAGGCTTTTCTTAATATTTCGATTGGTTTGAACTCTTAATAATTATAAGCAAGTTTTGGCTATAATAAAAAATGCTTAGTGAATCACTTATTATCCATAAGAAAAGCAAAGCCGCCCGGGCTTTGCTTTTTCTTAGTATTAATCGATAAGCTCGAATTCTTCCTGCTCTTCGTCTCCGCTGATTACTTTATCTTCGTCAAGTCCGTAGTGTTCACGGATTTGTTTTTGGATAGTGAGGCGAATTTCCGGGTTTTCTTTTAGGAATACTTTGGCGTTTTCACGGCCTTGGCCTAAGCGCTCTTCGTTAAATGAGTACCATGAACCGCTCTTTTGGACAATATCCAGTTCAGATCCAAGATCGATGATTTCGCCTTCCTTCGAGATTCCTTCACCGTACATGATATCTACTTCCGCTACTCTGAATGGAGGAGCGACTTTGTTTTTGACAACTTTGATCTTTGTCTTATTACCAACCATTTCATTGCCCTGCTTAAGGGTTTCTGCACGGCGCACTTCAAGACGGACAGAAGAGTAGAATTTCAATGCGCGTCCGCCAGGAGTGGTTTCAGGATTCCCGAACATAACTCCGACTTTTTCACGAATCTGGTTAATGAAAATCGCAATGGTTTTAGATTTGTTGATTGCACCTGATAGTTTACGAAGTGCCTGGGACATAAGGCGGGCCTGCAAACCAACATGGGAGTCACCCATTTCCCCTTCAATTTCAGCCTTTGGCACAAGAGCTGCAACAGAGTCAATTACCAGGATATCAACAGCGCCGCTTCGAACAAGAGCTTCTGCAATTTCAAGCGCCTGCTCACCTGTATCCGGCTGGGAAAGAAGAAGCTCATCAATATTTACACCAAGCTTTTGTGCATAAACAGGGTCTAGAGCATGTTCAGCATCGATAAAAGCAGCTTGTCCTCCGCTTGCCTGAACCTCTGCAATTGCATGCAGGGCAACTGTTGTTTTACCTGAGCTCTCAGGTCCATAAATTTCAATAATACGTCCTCTTGGGTAGCCGCCTACCCCAAGAGCTGCATCAAGGGCAAGGGATCCGCTTGGTGCAGTGGAAATTTTGCGGTCAGTCTGTTCACCAAGCTTCATGATAGAACCTTTACCAAATTGCTTTTCTATTTGTTTTAACGCCATTTCAAGAGCTGCTTGACGATCACTCACTAATAGTTCCTCCTTTTATATAGACGAATCTATCTTTTGATTAGATTCGTTTTGTCTCATCTCAAATCCTAACTCTACTATAAACCTTTTCAATGCATTTGTCGAGCAAAAAGTCGAACATCCATTCGTTTTTTTTCACCGGGACGTTTTGCCCGAAAATATTAATTCATGCGGAGGAAAATGAAATTTTCAGGTGTGAATCAATAGAAGAAATAGCATTTTGATAAGAATTCTGCCTATTTTTCAGGCTATTAAAAAATCAGAACGCTTTTAGGCGCTCTGACTTTCTTTTAATGCTTTTATAAGAAAATGGCAGCCGTATTTTACCGTACGGACCCGGTTTGCTGCCCTGGTTCCCCCAAGGTTCAGCTTTTCAGTCTGGACTGGCTTTCCTTTTATCCAGATGCCTATATATACGGTTCCCACCGGGTTGCCTTCCAGTTCGTCAGGACCTGCAACACCTGTGAAGCTGATCCCGATATCTGAGTTAGTCAGACTTGCGACATTCACAGCAAGCTCTGCTGCACACTGAGCACTGACGACCCCGTCGTTATCAATCGTTTCTTTGCGGACTTTTAACACTTCAGCCTTAACTTCGTTTGTATAACAAACCACTCCGCCTTTTAGAAGACCGCCTGCTCCCGGAATAGAGGTAAACTCCTGCTGGAACATCCCTCCTGTTAAACTCTCAGCAGCGGAAATAGTCATATTGTTTTCCTTGATCAGCTTGGTAAGCTCATGCATCAAGGAAGTGTCATCATAGCCATAGAAAAATTCTCCGACACGGTCGAGGATCTTGGCTTCAGTTTCATCCATCAGCATCATGGCCGTGTTAGACTGACTATGCTTTGCTGTGAGCCTCAGTGTAACTTCCCCATCAGATGCAAGCGGGGCAATGGTTGGATTACTCTGCGCATCGATAATATCTTCAATCTCCGTTTCCAGCATGGCTTCTCCAATCCCGAAGAAGTGCAGCACCCGGGAAACAATCACATCCTCGGTGCCCAGCTTGGATTGCAGGGCTGGAAAGGCATGTTTGAGGAACATTGGCTCCATCTCATTTGGCGGACCCGGAAGAAGCATAAAAACATGCCGGCCACTATCGTCAATCATTCCGGGTGCCATTCCATGCTCGTTAGGAAGCACTTGCGCATCCTTAAGAACCAGGGCCTGTTTTTTATTATTCTCAGTCATCTCTCTGTTGGTGCGTTTAAAATAAAGCTGTATAGATTCAAGCGCCTGTTCGTCCATGACGAGCTCTTTGCCAAGATGGCGGGCAATCGTTTCTTTCGTTAAATCATCCTTTGTCGGTCCCAGTCCGCCCGTGAAGACGATCAGGTCAGAACGGCCTTCGGCAATTTTGATCACCGATTTAAGGCGCTCGGGATTATCTCCAACCACTGTATGGTAAAAAACGTTAATGCCCAGTTCTGCAAGCTGCCGGGACAGAAAGCGGGCATTTGTATTAACTATTTGTCCAAGTAAAAGCTCAGACCCGACAGCTATAATTTCAGCATTCATTCAAAAGCCCCCTTCTGGGTAAAGTAATTATTTTGAGTTAATGAAGGCCTGCTTGTTTTTAGCAAAGTAGTCCCAGCCGGACCAGATCGTAAAGAACATCGCAACCCAAAGGGCAATCAGGTCAAACCGGATTGAAACCATTTCAAAAATAATATTATGTAAAAGCAGTGCAGAAATGGCCACGATTTGTGCCCAGGTTTTGATTTTGCCAAGCTGATTCGCTGCGACTACTTCTCCTTCCCCCGCCAGAACAAGCCTTAAACCTGTTACAGCAAATTCCCGGCTGATTATTATAATGACAATCCATGATGGAGCCAGACCAAGATCAACCAGAACAATTAATGCTGCAGAGACGAGAAGCTTGTCTGCAAGCGGATCAAGAAACTTGCCCAGGTTTGTAACCAGATTGTACTTGCGGGCAAAGTAGCCGTCGACCCAATCGGTAACTGAAGCAATAATAAAAATAAGAGCTCCAATCAGATGGGTAACGGGCATTTCAGCTCCTAACAACTCTACATTTCCCCATGAAAGAGGGATGAGCATAACGAGCAGAAATATTGGTATCAGCAAGATACGGGACACTGTAATTTTATTTGGCAGATTCATGTTTTACCTCCAAGTATTATAAATGAAGCTTCTTGCAGAAAAAGTTTAAGACAATTGCTCAATCCTTTTACTGATAATTTTTACATAAAAAGCGAAAATAGTCATCTAAAGATGACTATTCGTTCTTCGGCGCGTACTTTATGGTTATATCCTGCTTGACGGATTGTGAAGGCGGCACCTTATACTCAATTTTTTCGCCATTTACATAGATTTCAGTTTGAGTCGAATTTCCGACTACAATGGAAGCTTCCGTTTCCTTTGAAAAGTCTACCTTCTGGCTTTTCGTTCCATTCGAAGTCAGCATTCCCTGGAAGAGGGAATCCCCTTTGCCGTTCTTGATATTCACCCAAGTTTCTCCTGTAGACAAAACCTCCAGTTCAAACTTGTCCGCATTTTTCAATTCATAAACCGTTCCATTTACGCTGGATTGCACCACAGCAACCTCCTGCTTTGGCGCTTCCTCGGCTTCCTGTTCCTCAGAATTATCCTCAGCAGTCTCTTTGTCAGCAGATTCTTCTTTCTTACCTGCTGATTCATCTTTATCATTTTCATCTTTTTTACTATCAGCAAGGTTTTCAGACTCTTCTATGACCGTCTGCCCATCTGTCCGATCTGATGGCTTTTCATCATTATCCGCCTGATCTTTGGCCCCAAGGAAATTATAAAGGACCGCGATGAGACCAATTATAAAGACACCAATGAGTACCTTTGGAAGAATATCGAATACCTTTGAAGTCCTGCCCGATAAATCTTTTCTGGATTGAACACGGGAAAGCTTTTCCGGAATATCATCATCCACCTGTGCCGGAATGTCATTTTTATACTGCTCGAAAATTTCTTCCGGCTCAATTCCAACCGCTTCAGCATATTGCTTTATAAATGCCCTGACATAAAACTTTCCGGGCATCATGCTATAATCGCCCTCTTCAATTCCCATCAAATAGCGCTTTTGTATTTTTGTGACCTTCTGCAGATCGTCAAGGCTCATATCTTTAGCCAGCCGCGCTTCTTTTAAACGATTGCCTAGTTCTGTCAATTTACAACACCTTCCAACTTACTAAAAATCAAAGCCTCCAAAATCAGATTCCGAGAACATATTGTTTTTCTCTACTACATCATAAGTAATCTCTTCCTCAGGATCATGACGGAGCTCAATAATATAATCAAAATCATTAAGAGAGTATTCAGTGTTTTGCACAAAAATATCCGGATGCTCAACTACCTTTACTGCAGGAAGGCGCATAATTTCCCGGACAAGCTGCCAGTGCCGTTCGTTTGCACGTCTGGTTGAGACAATTCCGTCTATTATGAACAAATTGTTTTCATTGTACTCATCCTCGATCAGCTGGTTGCGTATCGTCTGCTTAAGCAGAGTGGATGAAACAAATAGCCATCGTTTGTTCGCACAGACACTTGAAGCGACAATGGATTCTGTCTTTCCAACCCTTGGCATTCCTCTGATCCCTATTAGCTTGTGCCCTTCCTGTTTAAATAATTCGGCCATGAAATCGACCAGCAGACCAAGCTCATCCCTTACAAACCTAAACGTTTTCTTGTCATCTGCATCCCTTTGAATGTATCTTCCATGGCGCACGGCAAGACGGTCTCTGAGTTTAGGCTCCCGTAGCTTGATCACTTTAATCGTATCCATTGTATTAAGAATAGACTTTAAGCGTTCAATCTGTTCGTGGTCTTTAGCCAAGATCAGCAAGCCTCTTCGGCCTTCATCCACACCATTGATCGTGACAATATTAATTGAAAGCATACCCAGCAGGGAAGAAATGTCACCAAGCAAGCCGGGACGATTCTTTTGGATTTCATATTCCAAATACCATTCTGTTTTCTCCACCGGAAAACCTCCTCCTGCATGATGCGCACCTATTTGCGCATTTTATATGTATATATATAACTTTTGGTTATGTAAATTTTTATTAAACTTATCCTAAATTTTCATCTAGGTTCTATAATATATGATTTTTTACTAATATGAAAGAAAAAACCCGTTTGGCCGTGAAGGAAATCTTTCTGGGGGAAAAACGAAAAGAGAGGATTTCCTCTCTTTTCGCTGATTGCTATAAAATTCTTAGTGAGTACCGTCATTTTGAACAAGCTTTACCATTATATTTGCAATGGCATGCTGCTCTTCCGGACTTGCTACGGACCAAAGATCAGCAAGGATTTTTTCCTGGTCATTCTTTGGCTCAACCTGCTTGGCTAAATAATCGCCAATTTGAAAAGCAAGGTCATTTACAGTTTCCTTATTCATTCCCTGATCCATTCCCTGATGAAGACGATCGCCAAGGAAATCTTTCCACTGCTGCCAGTTATCTAGTACAGACATAATTTTGCCTCCTTTAAATGTTGTACAATTATATTGTGCTTAGGGGCTGAGTAAAATATGCATGCACTAATAGACATAACCAAAAAACAAGTGACACTTTTTTGAACATTTGGGAGTTACGTATACCAGCCGCCATTTACAGCCAAGACCTGTCCGGTAATATAGGTTGCCTTTTCTGAAAGAAGGAAGGAAACGGAGTTGGCAATGTCAGCAGGCAGTGCAAGCCTGCCCATGGGAATGCCGCTTTTAACGGCATCGAGCTCTTCTTCAGTAAAATCATTCAGCATGGCGGTCTCGACGGCACCTGGTGCAACAGCATTAACCCTCACCCCGCTTAAGGCAACTTCCTTGCTTAAAGCTTTGGCAAAAGCAATTTGTGCACCCTTTGCTGCTGAGTATGCAACTTCACAAGCCGCACCCGTCTGGCCCCATATAGAGGAAATAACTACGACATTCCCGCTGCCCTTTGAAATAAGTTTTGGCAGAAGCTCTTTGGTCAGCAGGAGCGGTGAGGTCACATGAAGATTCATCAGCGACTCTGTTTCCTTTTCCGGCAATTCCGTAAGAAGTCCATATTGTGCTGACCCGCTATTATGGATAATGGCATCAAGAGAGAAGATATTTGGTATAATCTTTTTATAGCCGCCTTGTACAGACAGGTCAGCCTTGATCGGAATATATTCTCCGTCAAAGGTCTGCAGGCGGTCCAGCAGACTGTTTATACTCTGCTTGTTTTGATTGTAATGCAAATAAAGTGAATAGCCTTCCTCCGCCAGTTTGATGCTGATTGCCTGGCCGATTCCTCCGCTCGCTCCAGTTATTAACGCAAATTTTCTCATTTCATACACTCCTCAAAAAAAGCAAAGCGCCTTTTATGGCGCTCTGCTGAAACAGCTTTTTATTTCTTAGGCACAACCTGACAAACCGTAAACCGTTCTTCGCTTATCAAATTACCAGCCGCATTTTCCACATCCTCAAGTGTAATGCTTTCAAGCGTCGGCACTACATCAAACAAATCCATCTCATTAAAAGCATACCGGGTAAATTGATTGGCAATATATTCAGGAGAATTGACAGCACGCAGGAATGCGCCTATTTTCTTCTTCTTTGTCCGATCCAGTGTTTCCTGTGAAACAGCTCCCTTTTCCCTCGCATCCAGCAGCATCTTTTTCAATGTTTCTGCCAAACGGTCAGGATCATTTGTGTCCCCGCCGACCATGGCAAAACCAAAGCCCTCTTCCTGTGTATAATCAAAAGAGAACGTGTCATCAATTAATCCTTCATTATACAGTGAGCTGTAGTGCTCAGAGCTTTTACCGAATAGGATATCCAGAAGCACATTCAGACTCAGCTCATTTTTAAGCATTTCCTTGCCGGATTGGTTTGCATTACTGCTCTTTATCCCAACAAGGCACTTTGATGTCTGGACATTCATCTCAAGCACTTTTTTCTTTTCAGCCGCTTCAGCAGGCTCTTCTTCGAATTGGCGTTTTATTTCAGGCAACTCTTTATAATTCTTCTTGCTTTGATTATTCCTCACCTGGGACATTATCTGATCCGGATCAACGGGTCCGACGATGAACAGAAGCATGTTGCTTGGGTGGTAGAAGGTTTCATAGCATTCATACAGCATATCTTTTGTGATATGGGAAATGGACTCGATCGTACCTGCGATATCGATTTTAACCGGATGGTTTTTGTACATATTTTCGATGAGGCCAAAATATAGACGCCAGTCAGGATTGTCATCATACATGGTAATTTCCTGACCGATGATGCCTTTCTCTTTTTCAACAGTCTTTTCTGTAAAATAAGGATCCTGTACAAAATCAATCAGCGTCTCAAGGTTCAACTCTACATTAGATGTGCTGGAGAATAAATAAGCCGTCCTAGTAAAAGAAGTAAAGGCATTAGCTGATGCTCCCTGCTTACTGAATTGCTGGAATACATCGCCATCTTCTTTTTCAAATAGCTTGTGCTCCAAAAAATGAGCTATCCCATCTGGAACTTTTACAAATTCATCTTTTTCGGGAGGCAGGAAATGATTGTCAATCGAACCATATTTCGTTGTAAACGTGGCATAAGTCTTGTTAAATCCCTTTTTCGGCAAAATATATACATCCAGCCCATTTTCGAGGCTTTCATAATACAGCTCTTCCTGAAGCTGGTCAAAAGTGATTTTTTCCATTACTTCCCCTCCTCCTTTCCTGTCAGGAAATACACTGTATCCAAACTGACCTTCTTAGCTGTTTCGGCAATCTCCTCTTTAGTTACCTTATCCATTTCATCCATCCAGGTTTGAAGCGTAATTTCTTTGCCTGACACAACATTATGATAGAGGACTTCGACAATTCCGCGGGCTGTATCAACAGTCTCCAGAAGCTGATTTTTTATGACTGCTTTGGTCTGCTCCATTTCCTGTTCCGTAAAGTCCCCGTTTTTCATGGCTTCCAGCTGTTCTTTAATAATATTCACTGCCTGGTCATAATTACTGTTATCGATTCCCGACATAACCATCATTAAGCCTTTATGGCTTTCAAGGCGACTGGCTACATAGTATGCGAGACTGGCTTTTTCGCGGACGTTCAAGAACAATTTTGAGTGAGAAAAGCCTCCAAAAATTCCATTGAATACCTGAAGGGCATAATAACCAGGATCACCGTAAACGACATTTGTCCGGTAGCCGATATTAAGTTTCCCCTGCTTCACATCCTGTTCTTCCCTGACTTCATTAACAGATTCCTTGGCTCTTCCTGCAGATGCCGCAGCTGACTGAGGTGTTCTTTCCTCAAAAGATAATAGTTCACCTGCATAGGATTCGGCATCTGCCTCATCCACATCACCTATAACATATAAATCAAGCTCATCCTGCGCCATTGCCTGCTGATAATATTCATAAAGGCTTTCAGGCGTAATTTTGTCCACATCTTCTTTTTCGCCATTCACATGCAGCGCATAAGGCTCATCTTTACACATTTCCTGTACCAGCCGGAAATTCGAATAGCGCATTTTATCATCATAAACGGATTGAATTCGCTGTTTCAGCGTCCTTTTTTCTTTTTCAACCGTATCCTGGTCAAAAGCGACGCCTTGCACATTTGGCTTTGTCAGAATCTCCGATAAAAATTGGAACGCTTTTTTCAATAAAGGAGTTGGGTCTGAGAGAAACTTCTCATTCGCAATTTCAATTGAAATGGTAATGACATGATACTCGCCCTTTTTCGCCAAATCCACAAAAAGAGTTGCACCATATAATTCATCAAGATAAGAGCGAAGCTTTCCGGTTGCAGGGTAAGTCGAACTGCTGCTTTGCAGGACATGCGGCAATAAAGATCTTAATGTAACAGTATCCTTTTCAAGCGGGGCTTTCATTTTCCAAACCAGTGTGTTGGTTTTATATTTCTCTGTTTTAACTACATGAAGCTTATAGCCATTCATGGCTTTTACGGATTCAGAGATTACAGCCATTTCTTTTCCTCCTGTCGGTAAATTGGTGAATCCAAAGTACGGTCAATATGAAGAATAGGGAATATCACCTATATGTAAACACTTTGCTGCTATCTTCTATAATATCCTTTGTATTAAATCATATTCTTACTATACCTTGCCCTATTTCTTTATTTCAAGTTATTGGCTGTATTGGAAGGTTATATAAGAAAATCGGGAAGCTATGCCGATGAATGCTTGCGGATTAACTGCATATCTCCAAATGAGGAACAAAAGATAAGAAGACAGGGTTTCAATAAGCAATAAAAAGCCCCATTTCCAAAAGAAATGAGGGCTTTCCTGTTTAGCGTTTTCCTTTTATATATGGAGTACCAGAGGCTTTTGGAGCATCAGCGCGTCCTATGAAACCAGTTAATGCCAGAATCGTTAAAACATATGGTGCGATGAGAAGATATACATTTGGAATATTCTCCAGGAATGGAAGGCTTGAGCCAATGATACTCAAGCTTTGCGCAAATCCAAAGAATAAAGCCGCACCCATAACACCAAGCGGATGCCATTTACCAAAGATCAATGCTGCTAATGCCATAAAGCCCTGGCCGCTAATTGTTGCATGGCCGAAATCTGAAGAAATGGATTGTGCATACACACCGCCGCCAATTCCTGCTAAGGCACCGGAGATTAATACCCCAATGTATCTCATTCTGGTAACATTAATACCCATTGTATCGGCAGCCATTGGGTGTTCACCAACCGCCCTCAGCCTTAGTCCGAATGGAGTTTTAAACATCACAAACCAGGCAAGGAATGCAACGGCAATCGCTGCAAATGAAGTATAGTATGTGTTTGAGAAAAACAGTTTACCGATTACAGGTATATCGCTTAAAAATGGTATATCCACCTTGCTGAAACCTTTTTGAATGATATCCGTCTGGCCTTTCCCATAAATGAATTTAACAAGGAACAGTGCAGCTCCAATTGCCAGAAGGTTAATCGCAACACCTGAGACTACCTGGTCTGCTCTAAACGTAATAGAAGCAACAGCATGCAGGATGGATAAAAGAGCCCCGACAACCATAGCTGCGAGTAATGCTACCCATGGCGTCATGCTGCCAAATACATCCACGAACGTAAGGTTAAAGACAATGGCAGTGAATGCTCCAATTACCATCAAGCCTTCTAAACCAATATTTACAACACCGGAGCTTTCTGAAAAATTTCCGCCCAATCCAGTGAAAATAAGCGGGGCTGCCCAAAGCAAAGTTGATGGAATAATAATTAATAGGATCTCCATTAAGCCCACTTACTTCACCCCCTTTTTGCTGATACGGTCAATAAAGATGCGAATCATATAGCTTGCTGCAACAAAGAACACTATAAGAGCAATGATAATATCTACCAGTTCATTTGGCACTCCAGCTTCAAGCGGCATGTTTAATGCGCCGACCTTTAAGCTTCCAAATAGCAATGCTGCAAAAATAATTCCGATTGGGCCATTACCGCCTAGAAGTGCAACTGCGATACCGTCAAATCCTACTCCGGTAAAACCGCCCTTGATGGCAGCATATCCGAATGTACCCAAAGCTTCCATCGCACCTGCAAGACCAGCAAATGCTCCTGAGATGACCATTGAAAGAATTATGTTTTTGCTGACGCTCATGCCTGCATATTCAGATGCATGCTGGTTAAAGCCTACAGCTCGCAATTCGTATCCCTTTGATGTTTTTTCTAATAGGAACCACATAATAAACACACAAGCTAAAGCAATTAAAATACCCCAATGCAGACGAGAATAATCAGTTAATCCCTCAAGAAACGGGGAACGCAGTGATGCAGAGTCTGCAATCATCTCAGTACGGTCACTTTTTTCTGAAAGAACTGTACGGATTATATAGTTCGTTACATGCAATGCAACATAGTTCATCATGATCGTGACAATTACTTCATGGACTTTAAACTTGGCTTTCAGCAGTCCTGGAATGAATGCCCATAGCGCACCCGCTGCTGCTGCTGCAAGAACAGCGAGCGGCAGATGGATGAACTTTGGAAGTTCAAATGCAACTCCTACCCAAACAGCTGCTAGCCATCCGACGATCAGCTGTCCTTCAACTCCGATGTTAAATAAGCCTGTACGGAAAGCAAATGCGACTGCCAAACCGGCAAGAATATATGGAGTCACCTGTCTGACTACTTCACCGGTGTAGTAGATTTCTCCGAAAGCACCGTTCCATAGGGCAATAAATGCAGATCCGGCATTATACCCTGTTGCTATCATAATGATTGTACCTACTAATACACCTAGCAGAACGGCAACTAGAGGTACGACAATATTCTTCATGCGATTAGACATGGTTTTCGCCACCCGCTTCCTTCCGTTTAGAACCGGCCATCAATAAACCTAATTCTTGTTCAGTTGTTTGTTTCGGATCAACTACTGCTACAATTTCACCTTCATAAATTACAGCAATACGGTCGCTGACATTCATAATTTCATCCAATTCGAATGAAATTAGCAGCACTGCTTTCCCCTGGTCACGCTGTTCAATCAGACGCTTGTGAATGTATTCAATCGCTCCAACATCTAATCCGCGTGTCGGCTGAGCAGCAATCAGGAGATCTGGATTTCGGTCAATTTCGCGTCCGATTATGGCTTTCTGCTGGTTTCCTCCAGAAAGTGCTCTTGCAAGTGTATATTCACTTGGGGTTCTGACATCGAATTCTTTAATCAGCTTTTTTGCTTTGCTGTAGATTTCTTTAAAGTTCAGAACACCTTTTTTAGAGAATGGAGCTTTGTAATAGGTTTGCAGAACCATATTCTCTCCAATTGGAAAATCGAGGACAAGTCCATGCTTATGACGGTCCTGAGGGATATGACCTACCCCCTTCTCCGTTACCTTACGCGGAGACATATTCATAATTTCCTTGCCATTCAATTTAATTGAACCGCTTTCAGACTTCCTCAAACCTGTGATTGCTTCTATTAACTCAGACTGTCCATTTCCATCTACACCGGCAATACCGACAATTTCCCCGGCCCGTACATTGAGGTTAAGCTTATTAACCACGCCAAGCCCCCGGGAATCTTTTACATGTAAATCCTGAATTTCAAGCACTTGCTCCTGCGGTTTCGAGTCTGTTTTATCCGTTTTAAAAGTAACTTCCCTTCCCACCATTAAGCTGGCAAGTTCATTAGGGTTCGTCTCGCTGACATTAACCGTACCGATACCTACCCCTTTGCGGATTACTGTTACACGATCACAAACTTCCATAATTTCCTTCAGCTTGTGGGTGATTAAAATAATAGATTTGCCTTCCTGGATTAAGGTTTTCATGATCTGAATAAGCTCTTTAATTTCCTGTGGAGTCAGCACAGCAGTAGGCTCATCAAAAATAAGGATTTCCGCTCCCCGATATAGGGTCTTTAAAATCTCTACCCTCTGCTGCATTCCTACAGAAATATCTGAAATTTTCGCCTGAGGGTCTACAGCAAGTCCATATCGCTCGGAAATTTCCCTGACTTCCTTCTCCGCTTTTTTAATATCTATTTTTCCGCTTTTCGTCGTTTCTTTTCCTAGAATAATATTTTCAGTGACGGTGAAACGGTCTACTAGCATAAAATGCTGGTGAACCATCCCGATGCCCAAGTCGTTTGCTATATTTGGATCGGTGATGCGAACCGGTTTTCCTTTAACTTTTATTTCACCTTTTTCAGGCTGATATAAGCCAAAAAGGACGTTCATCAATGTTGATTTGCCCGCACCGTTTTCGCCAAGCAGCGCATGAATTTCACCTTGTTTCAGCTGAAGCGTGATATTATCATTGGCTACGATTCCAGGAAACTCCTTGCGGATGTTGAGCATTTCAATAACATAATCCATTTGTTTCACTCCTTGCTCAAAATATAAGGAAATCATTAGTAGTAAGAGGTCAGACCTTGGCAATTCTTAGAAAAACCTGGCCAAAACGCCAAGTTCCCCTTAAAGAATTGAATAATATAAAGGCATTAAAAATCTAAGTGAAATACAGAATTCTTTCTGTCCTTCAATTAAAATTTTAATTTTTAAAAAAAAGGAATAAGAGGCCGCAGTGCAACCTGCTTATTCCTTGTAAGTTAATTATTCAGCTGAGAAAGAAGCCAGTTCATCTTTTGTAGATGGAACAGTCAGGTCACCACTCTTGATCTTTTCCTGCCATTCTTTAACTGCACCTTCGATCTCTGCTTTTGCAGCTACTTCCGGATTGATAGGAGCAAGGCCTACACCGTCTTCAGCCAATCCGTACGTAGTCGTTTCTCCGCCAGGGAAGCTGCCGTCTTTTGCCTTTGTAGAAAGGTCCTTAACAGCATTGTCAACACGCTTAAGTGCAGATGTAAGGATTACATTGTGCTCTTTGCCATCGATTTCAACTACACCTTCAGCTGTCTGGTCTGAGTCAACACCAATTGCCCAAAGTTCTCTTGCCGGGTCTTTCTTTTTAAGGTCACGAGCTTCCTTAAATAGACCATTGCCTGTTCCGCCAGCAGCATGGAAGATTACGTCTACGCCAGAAGAGTACATTTTCGAAGCAATTGTCTGACCTAATTCAGCTTTATCAAATGCTCCAGCATATTGAACTTCTACTTTAATATCAGGGTTTACAGCTTGAACACCAGCCAGGAATCCAGATTCAAAACGCTCGATAACCGGAATTTCCATACCGCCGATGAAACCAATTTTGTTTTCTTTAGTTGCTTTGGCAGCAGCAACACCTGCAAGGAATGCAGCTTCCTGCTCTTTGAACATGATGCTTGCTACGTTTGGCTGATCGACAACTGCGTCAACTATACCGAAATGCGCATCCTTTTGCTGTTGAGCAATCTCATTGATCGCGCCTTCCATTAGGAAGCCGATACCGAAAACAAGATTAAAATCTTGACGAGCTAATGTATTAAGGTTTGTAGAATAGTCAGCATCTGACTGTGATTGAAGGTAGTCAAATCCGCCTTTTCCTTTTTCAAGGCCATTTTCTTCACCAAATGCCTGTAAACCTTCCCAGGCAGATTGGTTAAATGATTTATCATCTACACCGCCGACATCTGTTACCATTGCTACAGAGAATGCTTTTTCTTTTTCGTCTCCGCCAGCTGTTTCTCCGCCTTTTTCTTCACTTTTGCCGCAAGCACCGAGAATCGTTCCAGCAGCAAGAACTAAAGATAGCGCCAATCCAAATTTACGCTTTTTCAAGGTTGGTACCCCCTAAGAAATTGTTTTTGCATTAGCGGAATGAGTGATTGTGTTTTCGTGTATCCCCCCAAAGCTAGATTCTCTTTCTGAGGACATGGAAACTGAACTTATCAGCTCTGAAATAATTGACCGAATAGAGAATCGGAGTATCCGCTTCATCGAAATGCATCTGCTTCAATACAAGCAATGCGGTTTCCGGGTCACATTCCAGAATAGGTGAAATTTTCTCGTGATAGCCGATAGGCTCGATTTGGGCAACAGCATAGGTGATTTTCCGGTTTGCCTCTTCTTCAAGCATGTTGAGGATCGACTCTTGTTCGTGGGAAAATGTGTCTGGAAGAATATTCTCAGGAACTTTATCCACGCAATAAACGACCGGTTCACCATTTGCAGTTCTTACCCGCTCAATCACAGCAATCTCCTGGTCTAACGAACATGAGAATCTGCGGATATCGTCTTCAGTCGGTCCCATAGTTACAGAACTTAAGAAAACGGTTCCCGGCTTCATCCCTGCCTGCAAAATCATATTTGTGACACTATTAAGCTGTTCGATGCCTGATGTAAAAAGCGGCTTTGCATTGACAAAGGTGCCTACACCGTGACGGCGGATAATTACGTTTTCTTCTTCAAGAATGCGCAACGCCTCCCGCAGTGTAGCTCTGCTAACACCAAGCTGTTTGGCAAGATCAAATTCGGACGGAAGTTTTTCTTTTTCTTTATACACTCCATCTTCAATGTCTTGTTTTAATCGATCGATGACTTGCAAATATAAATGCCGGTTATCTGACTTAATAGACATGCAGGGTTCCTCCAACTTCAGTTCTCAAGACATCAGACCTCTGATGTTCAATCATTCCTACTAATCGAAAATACTATAACACTTTTTACCCAATAAAGAAATAGAAATTTATCAATTTGTCGAAAAAAGGTGAAAAGAACAAAATGTTTGTGAATCCCTCTGTACCAATTCATTTTTTCTGGTATAATACTACTTTGAAAACGATTACATTTTGGTTTTTAGTGATAAATGCACCTGGCAAAAAATCTTATTTTATGATGAGTTGAAAGTACCATACCTCTTTCATTTTATGTAAGCGTTTTTAGTAGTATGGCATATTCCAATACCTTTTTTTTTTGACGTCAATTTTTGGTTATATATCTCTCAAAAACATTAAAAAACGACCGTCCGAAGACTGGCCATTTTTTAATGTGTTATTCTTATAAAATTTAAGAACTTGCTTCTTCCGAAGGCTTGCCCTGCAGCACAGCTCTAGGCTTGCTGCCTTCATATGGACCGACAATGCCCCTTGCTTCCATTTCATCAATCAGCCTTGCAGCCCTGGTATAGCCGATCCTGAATCTCCTTTGGAGCATGGATACAGAAGCAGTCTGCATTTCCAGAATCAATTCAACAGCTTCTTCATATAAATCATCATCCACTTCTCCTGCCGCTTCAGGAATATCCTCTGGAATCATCTCTTCCTGATATTGTGCCTTCTGCTGACCGATAACGAAATCCACTATCTCTTCGACTTCTTCATCAGACAGAAAGGCACCTTGTACACGGACTGGCTTGGAAGCACCTACAGGCAGAAAGAGCATATCTCCTCTTCCCAGAAGTTTTTCCGCTCCGCCCATATCCAAAATGGTTCTGGAATCCGTCATGGATGACACGGCAAATGCAATCCTTGATGGTATATTCGCTTTTATTACACCTGTGATAACGTCTACTGACGGACGCTGGGTTGCGATGATTAAATGGATGCCTGCTGCCCTTGCCATTTGAGCAAGGCGCGTGATGGCATCTTCGACATCAGAAGACGCTACCATCATTAAATCTGCAAGCTCGTCCACTATGACCACAATGTAAGGCAGAAGGGGCTGCTGTGCTTCCTCTTCGGCATTATGCCTTTTTACATACTCATTGTATCCTTCGATATTTCTTGTGCCGGTATGGGAGAAAAGCTCATAGCGCCTTTCCATCTCACTGACGACTTTTTGCAGCGCCTGGGCTGCTTTCTTCGGATTTGTCACAACCGGCGCCAGCAAATGCGGCACCCCATTATATACATTCAATTCCACCATTTTAGGATCGATCATCATTAATTTTACTTCATGAGGTTTTGCCCTCATCAAAATGCTGGTAATGATTCCGTTAATACACACACTCTTCCCGCTTCCTGTCGCACCGGCAACAAGCAGGTGGGGCATCTTATTAAGTTCTGCGAGGACAGCTTCCCCGGTGATATCACGGCCAAGCCCGATCAGAAGCTTGGAGTCCGGTTTGTCATTTTGCTTGGATTCAATTACTTCCCTTAGAGAAACCATGGCCACTTCAGAGTTAGGGACCTCTATTCCAATGGCAGATTTACCGGGAATTGGTGCTTCTATCCGGATATCCTTAGCTGCCAGTGCCAGGGCCAAATCATCATTGAGACTAACGATTTTGCTTACCTTTACCCCAACATCGGGGTGCACCTCATATTTTGTAACAGCCGGTCCTAAATGAACCTGTGTCACTCTCGCTTTAACCCCAAAACTCTGAAACGTTCTTTCGAGCTTAGCAGCATTCGCATGGATAAGCTCATACTCACCGCTTTGATCGGTTTGCCTTGGCAATTTCAATAGTCTGATTGGCGGCAGCTCATAGTCTTTGTTTTCCACTTCAGTAAACGCAATTGGCGGCGCAGTCACATCCTCCGGCTCAGTATCTGCTTCTTCCTGAGGCTGATTAGAAGCTGCTTCCCTGGGATCCTCCTGATAAGCTCTTTCGGCAAAGCTTGAAATAATCGGTTCTGGTGCCGGTTCAGGAGTATGATTGATGGTTATGACAGTGTCAGGTTCTTCTTCATCCCGGAGAGCCTGCTGTTCTTCTCTTTGGGCACGTCTTTCTTCCTTTTGTGACCTTCTCTCTTCACTTTTATCTTTTAGATTCTGTATCCATCCTTTGCAGTCATCAACAAAACCAAACCACTGTTTTTTAATAAAGGTTATTACCAGATTAAAAAACTTCCCAATAGTTTCGCCAAATGTCTTACCAGTGATTAAAATAAAACCAATTATAATCATTATAAAAGAAATAAACTTAGATCCCGATACATCAAATAAATAGTAGAGAATTGCTAGCAGAACTGCTCCTATCATACCTCCATTTAATTGGTCTGAACTTGTTTCCCCATTTTTAATCATGACAAATGATTCGTATGTATGTTTGATGATACTCGGATTATTTGTTCTTCCATCAGTAGTTATTAATTCAACATAGTTCGTATGGCTAAGTATAAGAATTGCTCCTATTACTAAATAAATCCCAAATAATCTGGATGTAAAGAGGGGAGGTATAGTCCTCTTCCACAATAGATAGGTCCCAAATAGCATCATACCTATTATGCCTATAATATCCCAGTTCCCGAAAAAGAAACGGAAAAACAATACAGTCCAATCACTTACTCTGCCAAAATTAGCTAATGCTACTATCCCAAGTGCCAGCAATGTAAGTCCTATTAATTCAAATTTCATTGTCCGTTTTAGTGTTTCGCTCTTTTTAGATTTTCTTTTCTTTCTTTTGGCCATATTATCACCTTATCATTGTTCTTATTAACATCATCATCAAAATCCCATTATGTAATACATCATGTCAGCTATGAAAGAAGAAGCAGCCATTTTTTGGCTGCTTCTAAAATTACTTTTATTATATCATATCGATTCTTAATTAAGTTGTTTTTTGAATGTATTTCTCAGTTTTACTGAGTTAAAGTGATCATGGACCCCGGAGTATATCTTTCATCCATATAATGGGAGGGGTCACTGCTCATTATTCTTAAGATACGGCATTCCTGTCCTGCATTCATTTCCACTAGGAGGGGAATTCCTTCATATGACACAATTTTCTGTTTTCCAAAATCATCCTGCTCATTTTGATAAATGAGTTCCTGTGGCATCATGGTATAAAGGATCATTGAACCATCACTTCTTCTTTAGGTTTATTCATATCAATAAGCTCATTCAGCTTTGCCAGCGCTGGCCCTACCCCGCCTACTTCATCAATCAGGCCATATTCAACAGCATCCCTGCCGACCACGTTTGTACCAATATCCCTGGTTAGGTTGCCTTTATCAAACATCAGGTCTTTAAATTTCTGTTCCGAAATATTTGAATGCTTCGTTACAAAATTAATTACCCGATCCTGCATTTTATCCATATACTCAAAGGTTTGCGGCACACCGATTACCAGGCCAGTCAGTCTGATCGGGTGGATGGTCATCGTAGCCGTCTCTGCAATAAATGAATAATCGCATGACACAGCAATAGGCACACCAATGGAATGGCCTCCTCCCAGGACAATGGAGACGGTTGGCTTTGATAAAGAAGCCAGCATTTCTGATATTGCCAGCCCGGCTTCCACATCACCGCCTACTGTATTTAAAATGACCAAAAGACCTTCTATTTTTGGGTTTTGCTCAATCGCAACAATTTGAGGAATTAAGTGTTCATATTTTGTTGTTTTATTTTGCGGCGGAAGCTGCAGATGTCCTTCTACTTGTCCGACAATGGTCAAGCAATGAATTTTGGAGTCCTGGGACAGCTGCGGCACATTCGTCTGTCCAAGCTGCTGAATCTTCTCCATAAGGGCAGACGGTTTATCCTCTTTCGGCTGTTCTTGCCCTTCCCCGCTCTCATTGCGGTTATTTTTCAAATCGTTTTCCATCCTTATTTCTCCCTTCAAGCAATATATTGTTAGTATGAACGCGGGATTCTTTTTCATGCGCTTTATTGCTGAAGAGTGAGCGTAAAAAACACAGCCCGGCATTGAATGACGGGCTGTGTTTTATTGTTATCCCTCCATAAGAATTGGAAGGATCATTGGTCTGCGTTTTGTTTTTTCATACAGATACTGATTCAGGCTGTCACGCATATCCTGCTTAATGCCGGACCAGTCAAAGGATTCTCTGGCAAGGTTCTGCTCTACAGCTTCCCTCACGATTTTTATAGCTTCCTCGAGAAGCTTTTCTGATTCCCTGACATATACAAAACCTCTAGTAATAATTTCAGGGCCAGCGGATATTTTCTTTTCTTTTTTATTGAGAGTGACCACCACTAATAAGATTCCATCCTGCGATAGCAGCTTTCGGTCCCTTAATACGATATTTCCGACGTCGCCAACACCGATCCCATCAATCAGCACATTTCCTGAAGGAATTTTTCCTCCGGGAACGATTGCACCATCCTTAATTTCTGCTACATCACCTTTATCCGGGATGAAAATTTGTCTGCCTGATAATCCGCAGTCCATGGCAATGTTAGCATGCGCTTTCAGCATTCGGTATTCCCCATGAACCGGGATGAAGAATTTTGGGCTCATCAGATTAATCATAAATTTAAGTTCTTCCTGGCTGCCATGGCTGGAGGTATTAAAAGTTCCCTTCCCAGGAATGACTTCAGCTCCCGCTCTAAACAGCATATCGATCGTTTTAAAAATTAATACCTCTGTTCCTCTTAAAGGGGATGCCGCCAGTAAAACGGTATCACCCTTCTTTATATTCACCTGTCTGTGAGACTGCTTCGCCATTTTTTGAAGGGCCTCTATTGGCTCCCCCTGAGTACCTGTGGTAAGTACAACGATTTGGTCCTCCCTGTATTTCCCGATTTCAGCGACAGGTATAATCACATCTTCCCCTACCTGTAAATAACCAAGCTGCATGGCAATATCATAGATCTTTTGCAGACTTCTCCCGACCACTGCCACTTTCCTGCCCGTTTCCATAGCAGCATCAAAAATATGCTGTATACGGATTAAGTCAGACGCAAATGAAGCAGCAATGACTCTCCCCTTTGCTGCATAGAATGCGGCTGTCATCTCTCTGGCCACTTTCGATTCTGAGTTGGTGTATCCCGGCTTTTCTGCTTCTGTACTGTCAGATAGAAGGCAAAGAACTCCCTCTTCCCCCAAGCGCGCCATTTTGCCGATTTCAGGTTTGTATAAGGCAGTCGATGCCTGATCGAATTTGAAATCTCCTGTATACACAATCGCACCTTCGGACGTATGGATAGCCACCCCGACACTATCCGGTATGCTATGGCCAGTCCTGAAAAAAGTTACATCTGCCGAATCAAATTCCACTTTGGTGTCTGAATTAATTTCAATAAACTGCGCTTTGCCTTTGTATTCCTGTTCCTTCATTTTGGCTTTGGCAAGTGCCAGAGTCAGCTTTGTTCCATAGATAGGAACATTGACCTTTGTCAGCACATAAGACAGCCCGCCAATGTGATCTTCATGTCCATGTGTCAGAAAAATCCCTTTCACTTTTTCCTTGTTTTGAACTAAATATGTAATATCCGGTATAACGATGTCAATTCCGAGCATTTCATTTTCAGGGAACATTAATCCGGCATCGATAACATATATTTCGTCATCCACCTCTGCCAAATACATATTCTTCCCAAGTTCTCCGACTCCTCCGAGTGCTGCTAGCTTGATGCTTTCATTCTGTCTCTTTTTCAATGTACATATCCTCCCATGCATGTTCAGCCGATCAAGATCAGTTATCCATATTATACTTGAAGTCATAAAACCATGACAACCAAATTTATACATGGGAAAAGTTGAGGCTGCCTAATGAACCCCTTAAAAAATAAAAACCAACCAGCAAAACACTGGTTGGCAAGCAATTATTTAAATAGGTCAGCAACTGCGCTGCGTTCCTGTTCTGTCAACGGAACCATTGGAAGACGGACGGATCCGACATCGAGCCCTTTAAGCTGCAGCGCTGTTTTTACAGGCACTGGGCTTGGGGCAGCAAAAAGGCCTTCCATGATCGGAAGAATTCGCTGATGGATCTTTGCAGCTTTTTCATTTTCACCATTCAGGTAAGCTGTGATCATCTCCTGCATTTCATTGCCAATCACATGGGAAGCGACAGATACGATTCCAGTTCCGCCAATTGCCATGCAGGGAAGAGTAAGGCCATCGTCACCGCTGTAAAGCATGAAGTCATCATCCGTATTGGCAATGATTTTTGCCATTGCATTCAGATCTCCGCTTGCTTCTTTAACAGCAGCGATGTTAGGGATTTCCGAAAGGCGGATGATCGTTTCAGGTAAAATATTGACGGATGAGCGTCCCGGAATATTATAAACCATTACTGGAAGGCTCGTGCTTTCCGCAATTGCCTTGAAATGCAGATAGAGCCCTTCCTGATTTGGCTTATTATAATAAGGTGCTACAATCATGATGGCATCTACACCAATTTGCTCTGCTTTTTTCGTTAATTCAATGGATTCGTACGTATTATTGCTTCCAGTGCCGGCAATAACAGGCACACGTTTGTCAGCCACCTTCACTGCGTGTTTGAATAATGCCAGCTTTTCCTCTTTTGTCAGTGTTGGCGACTCGCCGGTAGTTCCGGCAATGACCAATGAATCTGTACCATTTTCTATAAGATGATTGATAAGCTGTGTCGTTTTAGGGAAATCAATATGTCCCTTATGATCGAATGGCGTTACCATTGCTGTTGATACTCGGCCAAATAGAATCATGTTTACACTCCTTGCAGATGTTTAAAAGACCGGGAAGACACGGGCGGATCTGCCGATTAAGATGCAAATCAGTCGTTACCCCCTGAAGGGCTTTCTTCCCCTTTTTAAACATGATATTTTTCTAAGATTTCTAAGATTAAATGTCTTTTCTCTCATACTCTGCCAATTCTTCTTCCAGGCGAAAAGCATCGTGCAATGCATTAACAGACTTTATCAAATCTGCCTGCTTTACAAGAACCCATATTGTTGTATGGCTGTCTGCAGATTGCAGGATGCGGATTCCCTGCTCGGACAATGCCGTCACGATTCGTGAAGCCACGCCAGGAACACCCTGCATTCCTGCACCGACAACCGAAACCTTTGCGCACTCTCTTTCAACCAGCGGATCGTGACCCAGACCTTTAAGAATACTAATCGCTTTATCCGTCATTTCTTCCGTAACCGTGTAGTTGACGCCATTTGGATATATATTGATAAAGTCAACGCTGATCCCCTGGTTTGCCATGGCTTTAAAGACCTCAGACTGAAGATCATATTGATCTTTCTTCGCAAGAACCTTTATTTGTGTGACATTGGAAACGTGGGCAATCCCTGTTACCGAACGCTCTTTAATATCTGTACCGCGCCTGTCTTTATTTAATGTTGTGACAAGTGTTCCGAGACTGTCGGAGTAGGTTGAGCGGATTCTGATCGGAATTTTGGCCTGCATGGCAATCTCGACAGCACGAGGGTGAATCACCTTTGCACCCTGATACGCCATATTGCAGACTTCCGTATAAGTGACAACTGATAATGGACGTGCATTTTCAGCTATGCGCGGATCAGCAGTCATGATGCCTTCCACATCTGTAAAGATATCAATCCACTCAGCATTTAGGGCTGCGCCAAGAGCTGCTGCGGAGGTATCACTGCCGCCTCTTCCGATCGTTGTGACATCACCAGTTTTAGAAGAACCCTGAAAACCCGCGACAACGATAACATCATGATTCTCAAGCTCTTTCAAAAGTCTGTCGCATTTCATATCGATAATTTTTGCATTTGTATGATCATTATTTGTTCTAAATCCTGCCTGTGCCCCTGTTAGAGCTGCTGCTGTGATTCCATGTTCATTTAGCATGTTTGAAAAAACGATACTTGAGATGACTTCACCGCAGGATAAAAGCAGATCCGTTTCGCGTCTGCTGATCTTGCTGTTATTGCCTTGTACAAGCGAAAGCAGTGTATCTGTTGCATAAGGATCGCCTTTTCGGCCCATCGCCGAAACAACGACAACAACCTTATATCCATCAGCCAGCGCTTTTTTTATGTGCTTAAGCGCATGTTCGCGGCTATTTTCATCGCGGACTGATGTGCCCCCATATTTTTGAACGATGATATTCATTAAAACACCTCTAACCTCTCAACATGAAGAGAATACGTTAACTATTTCACTATGCCAAGTTTAATTAAGCTTTCGGCAATCTGCACGGAATTCCATGCTGCCCCTTTAAGAAGATTATCAGAAACCACCCACATATGGAAGCCTTTATCCTCATCCAAATCTTTGCGGATACGGCCGACAAAAACATCATTTTTACCAACACAATCAGCAGGCATTGGGTAAATCTGGTTATCCGGATCATCCTGCAGGACAACACCCGGCGCATTTTCAAGAAGGCTCTTTACTTCATTTGCAGTCACACTGTCAGTTTCCACTTCAAAATAAAGGGACTCTGAGTGCCCAGTTGCCACTGGTAGACGAACGCATGTAGCAGCCACTTGCAACTCGGGCATATGCATGATTTTCTTTGTCTCATTGATCATTTTCATTTCTTCATATGTGTAGCCATTATCCTGGAACTTATCAATTTGCGGAATCGCATTGAAAGCAATCTGATAGTGTTTTTTATCGCTCTTAACAGGAAGAATGACAGGCTCATACTCTTCATTATTTATTATGGCTTTTGTCTGCTCATTCAGCTCTTGAACTGCAGCTGCTCCTGATCCTGAAACAGCCTGGTAAGTAGAAACAATCACTTTTTTCAAACCGTATTTTTCTTTTACCGGCTTTAGGGCAACAACCATTTGAATCGTAGAACAATTTGGATTAGCGATTATGCCATTATGCGAATGAAGGTCATCTTCATTTACTTCAGGTACGACAAGAGGCACATTTGGATCCATACGGAATGCACTTGTGTTGTCTACCACAATGGCACCATGCTCAACCGCATGAGGAGCAAGTTCCTGGGAAACGCTTCCTCCGGCACTGAATAATGCGATGTCCACGCCTTTAAAGCTCTCTGGCTTTGCTTCCTGAACCGTATACTCCTGGCCCTTGAACGCTACCTTCGAGCCTGCAGAACGGGCTGATGATAAAAGTGTTAATTCAGAGATCGGAAAATCTCTATTTTCAAGTGTTTGGATCATTTGCTGGCCAACTGCACCAGTTGCTCCAACTACCGCGACATGAAATCCTTTTTTCTGTTCCAAATTCCTTTTCCCCTTCCAGTACCATTATATTTTTCTAGCAAAATTAGTTTTTTAGTGAAAAAACAATATGCCCAAAATTCAATAGAACGGCAGCCAAAGTCAATTGGCAGCCGTTTTCCTGCCTGATTTTAAAGATGGCAGGCTTCCATTTATATTATCAGCATATTGTCATTACTCCAAGAGGTTAATATTATTTTAAACATAGCTTGGAGGTTGGTTATCTTAATAATCTTTATTCTAACATATTCGCTCACTAAAGGACTAAAATTTTTGCTAGAAAAAATAGGGGGCTAATTTTCGTCTTTATATCTTTCCACTAAAACAGGCTGCAGCTGCTTGCCTTCCATGGCATGAAGAACTGTTTCAGGTAATGCTGTCATTCTTGCTACCATTGAATTTGGCTTCTTCACAGGATCATCCTGGCCATAAGGGATAAAATAAATATTTTTTGTAGCCATTAGTCTCATTAAGTTTACCCCATTCAAACCCAGCGCATCATTTGTGGAGATACCAAGCACAACTGGTTTGCCGTTTCTAAGGGTTGCCTTGGCTGCCATCAATACGGGCGAATCAGTCATGGCATTGGCAAATTTGCTCATGGTATTTCCAGTAAGCGGGGCAATCACCATACAATCCAGAGGAATCTTAGGTCCAAGCGGCTCCGCTTTCACAATTGAATCGATCACTTTATTGCCAGTCAGATCTTCAATTCTTTGAACCCAGTCTTCCCCTTTCCCGAATCTTGTCTCAGTGCTCTTTACCGTAAAGGTAACGACCGGAAGCACTTCAGCCCCTGCAAGAACTAGCCTTTCTATTTCCGGAAACACTGCATCGTACGTGCAATGTGATCCTGTTAAACCAAATCCGATTCTTTTCCCTTTCAAACTCATATTGAATTCCCCTTTCTCTTTTGCAAATCTTCCATAATCAATTGAGAAAGAACATTCGCCAATATTTGCCCGGCTGTTTTCGGAGCAACGATTCCCGGCAGGCCTGGTGCGAGCAGGGCTTTCACTCCCCGTTTTTCCGCGTAGCGGAAATCGGTTCCTCCCGGCTTTGAAGCCAAGTCAATGATAAGCGTATGTGTAGGCATTTTTGAAATGACGGATGCTGTTACAACTAAATGAGGAGCTGTATTTATGCAAATATCCACATCTTTTACCGCATCCTCAATCTCTTTCAGGTTGAATGGGGTAAGACCCATTTCCGTTATCCGGGCAATGTGTTCACTTTTTCTCGCCCCCACTTTCACTTTTGCACCCAGGGCATGAAAGGTTCTTGCTACACTCATTCCTACTCTGCCAAGGCCGATTACGGCTATATTAGATCCATGAATGGTGAAATCAGTATGCTGGATAGCCATCATGATGGTTCCTTCTACTGTTGGAATTGAATTGTAAATAGCAACATCGTCCCGTTCAAATAATTGCACAAGACGGCGGTCTGCCGATTTAGTAACTCCTGTTAAATACGAATTGGTTATGCCGGAATAAACTGTACAGTGTGCTGGAGTCTGCGAAAGAATTTCCTCTTCAAAAGTCACTTTTTCATTGGAGAAAATCGTTTCGATCTGACCCTCCAGACCCGTGCCGGGAACAGGCAGGATAATCGCGTCTATATTGGAAAAATCCACTTCATCTATTTTTTCTTTTACCGCACCAGAGAACGCATGATCCAGCTGCTCAAATCCAATTAATGAGAGCTTTGCATCAAGCTCAGTCAATTTCCGGATGATTTCGAGCTGCCGTGCATCACCGCCGATGACTGCTATTTGGGTTCCTGTCAGCATGCAACACTCACCTTCTTTTTTCTTTCTTTTTAGAAAGCATATATTTTTGAAGCCAATGACCGCATGACTCCTGGTAAAAAGTAACCTCGCACCGGCAACGCCACTATACAATAGCTGCGGCACGAGACAGCAATTGCACAAGCAGATTTATCTTAAACACGAAATGTGGCGTTATTTTTGGCCGGCAATTCATCTAATAACCATAATGGAATTGTGTATTGAACTACTTCAACATCTTATGTATGAACGGGGCAATAGGTGAGTTTTCCACTAAAAAGAAAATGGTTCAGCTATGGAAGGGGATTTTTGAAGATATTAAGGAGATTGCCTAAAAACAGCTAAAAACAAAAAGGACCTAATCGGCCCTTCTTTCAAGACTATTCCTGCTGATCAGCATTTTCCGGAATATCAATAATGATCATGTCATTGCCAATTTTCCTTATATGCTGCCACGAAACCCGGATTTCGTCACCTTGGCGCTTGAAGCCGAACCACTTTAATGAAGGGATGAGCAAGGTCTGGATCTGACCATTTTTTTCATTTATTTCAAGATCCGTCTGCCCAAGTACCCCCAGTCGTTCCGCCCGCTTCACATCCACGATTTCCTTTCCGCTCAGCTCACTTAATCTCATCATCTGCCCTCCTCTTTTCTCTTTCTCTATATTTTTATCGTTCAGCCAGTAGTTTTAGAAGTCCAAGACAAAAGAAAACAGCCTGCAGGAAAACAGGCTGTTTTTAGTCCACCGCTTTTGCAAACGGCCCACAACAAATTTATTAAAGATTTTTTGGAAGTTCTCCCTCTGGGCTGATTAAAGCAACAGAGTATTGATCTGTGAAAATGGAATTCGCCATGTTATTCACTCCCTGCATGGAAACTGCATCGATTTCCTCAACAATTTCATCCATAGAACGGTGGCGGCCCAGAAGCAGTTCGTTTTTGCCATTTCGGCTCATCCTGCTGTTTGTGCTTTCAAGGCTAAGCATCAAGCTTCCTTTGAGCTGTTCCTTACTGTTATTCAGCTCTTTATCTGTAATGCCTTCTTTTTTAAGAGTAGCAAGGGTTTCCTGAATCGTATCAAACAGGACGTCCAGCTGTTTAGCGCCTGTTCCGCCGTATAGCGTCACTATGCCGCTATCCTGGAAGGCAGAATGATAAGAGAAAACAGAATATGCCAATCCTTTTTGCTCCCTAACATCCTGGAATAAACGGCTGCTCATGCTTCCACCCAATATATTATTTAAAACAATCAGATTGTATATATCCTCATGCCCTACTTGCAATCCTTCGAATCCCAAGCAAAGATGTGCCTGCTCAGTATCCTTTTTACGCTCAAGATGGTTTGAATGGAATTCAGGCTTCGGCTCAGAGCTTTCTCTCTTTCCGCCTTCATAGGATCCAAAGTATTTTTCTACTTCCTTGATGAAAGACTCCTCGATATTTCCGGCAATGGAGATTACTACATTTTCAGGTGTGTATGTTTCATGCATATACTGTTTTAATGTATCACCATTGAACGTGGCCAGCGTTCCTTCTGTGCCAAGGATCGGATAGCCAAGAGAGTGGTTCTCATAGATTGCTTTGCTCAAAAGGTCATGTACGATATCATCAGGCGTGTCTTCATACATTTTGATTTCTTCGTAAACAACATTCTTTTCTTTATTCAGTTCCTCATCCACAAAGGTGGAGTTAAAAAACATATCAGAAAGCACTTCAAGAGCAAAGTCAGAATGGGTATCCAGTACTTTTGCGTAGTAACATGTATATTCTTTTGATGTGAAGGCGTTCACCTGGCCTCCAATGCTATCAAAGCTTTCGGCAATTTCCCGGGCTGATCTTGTTTTCGTTCCCTTAAAAAACATGTGCTCGAGGAAATGAGAGATTCCATTATTTTCAGGAATTTCGTTTCGCGAACCTGTTCCGATCCATACTCCGATCGCAACAGAACGGACGGTTGGAATGTTTTCTAGAACGACTCTTACTCCGTTTTGGCATGTATATTTCTTGATCAAATAAATTCCTCCTGTTCTGAAACCCAAAGACATATGCTTCCATTAGTTTATATTATTATTGTTATTTTTTCCAAAATCCTGATTATTATTTTCCCGATTCTGGATTCTCTTCTCGCTTAACAATTCAGATACTGTTCCAATCTGCAGGTTCTTCTGCTTAAGACCTGTTATAAGTCTATCGAGTGATTTTTCGGTGGATTCAGTAGGGTGCATCAGAATCAGTGCTCCATTATGGACCTTTGATAACACCCTATTTATCAGGACATCAGGGGGTGGCTTTTTCCAATCCACTGTATCAACAGTCCACATAACGGTGCCGAGGTTCTTCTCAGCAGCAATCTTCACTGTTTCATCCCTATAGCTGCCGCTGGGAGGAGCAAACCAAGTAATGGGCTTATTCAGCCTTTCATCCATCGTGGCTTCGATCACATCATTTGTCTTTTGGATTTCTTCCCTTGTCTTTGCAGAAGAAATCACTTTCATATCCGGATGAGTATACGAATGGTTGCCCACTTCATGTCCAGCATCTATAATCATTCTGGCAAGTTCCGGATTATTCTTTACCCATCTTCCTTCAAGGAAAAAACTTGCTGACACATTATGTTCCTTTAAAGTAGCCAGCATACCTGACAAATATTCATTTCCCCATGCCACATTAATAATGAAACTGACCATCGGTTTATCGGGATGGCCTTTATATACAGGTGACGGTGGGAGGTCCTTTAACTTCACCTTCGGTTCAATTTGTTTAAATACAAGTTTATCTTCATTGAACTCATTCTCTGATTTCATCTTTCTATAAGATGCCTCAACATCTATTTCAATTCCGTTAAGCCCTGGAATGGCTTTCCATACACGGTCTATTTTAGCATCCTGTGCAGGAATGCTGTATTCCTCTTTTTTTGCTGTAATCTCTTCATAAAGTGAATCCTTAGCCTTGGAAACCGTTACGGCTCCTGTCTCCTGTTTGAGGCCTGATACATACTGATCAGTAAAAGGATTATTGATAAAAGCAAGTGCCATAACAAACATGATAGCAATATGGATAAACTTTCTCATTCTTCATGCCTCCTTCAATTCATAGTATGATTCAAAGGGACAAGGTAGAACGGAAGCGTATTACAAAGGTATGTTGTATAGGGCAAACGCCCATGGATATTCATATATGTAAAAAGCCAGGGTTTCCCCTGGCTTTCAGGAAATTTCGCCCCGCAAAATGCTTCTCTCCTAAATAGAGGTTAGTATTATTGCTGTGCTTTTTCCTTTTGCTCACGCTGTTCACGCAAAACGGCTTTGCGGGAAAGGTTTACGCGGCCTTGCTTATCGATTTCAGTAACTTTTACTAGAAGTTCGTCACCGATGGATACAACATCTTCCACTTTCCCTACACGCTCTTCAGCAAGTTCAGAAATGTGAACCAATCCATCTTTACCGGAGAAGATTTCAACAAATGCACCGAATTTCTCAATTCGTTTCACCTTGCCAAGATACATTTGTCCAACTTCTACTTCACGTACTATATCTTCTATAATCTTCTTCGCTTTTTGATTCATCTCTTCATCTACTGATGAGATGAATACTGTTCCATCCTGTTCGATATCAATCTTAACGCCTGTTTCTTCAATGATCTTATTGATCTGCTTTCCGCTTGGCCCAATAACATCACGGATTTTATCAGGGTTGATTGACATCATCAGAATCTTAGGAGCATATTCAGACAGCTCTTTTCTTGGCTGCCCAATAGTGCTAAGCATGGAATCAAGTATCTGCATGCGGCCTTTCTTCGCCTGCTGCAATGCTTCCTCAAGAATCTCACGTGACAAGCCTTCAATTTTAATATCCATTTGGAGAGCAGTAACACCCTTGGAAGTACCCGCCACTTTGAAGTCCATGTCACCCAGGTGGTCTTCCATACCCTGAATGTCAGTCAGAATTGAATAATGCTCGCCTGATTTAATAAGACCCATTGCTATACCGGCAACTGGCGCTTTAATAGGCACACCTGCATCCATCATAGCCAAAGTACTTGCACAAATACTTGCCTGTGATGTTGAACCATTTGATTCCAATACCTCAGATACAAGGCGCATTGTATAAGGGAAGTCCTTTTCAGATGGAATAATAGGCTCAAGAGCACGTTCTCCAAGAGCTCCATGCCCGATTTCGCGGCGTCCTGGCCCTCTGATTGGTCCAGTTTCACCTACACTGAAGTTAGGGAAATTGTAGTGGTGCATGAATCTTTTTTCTTCTTCAATTCCCAGCCCATCAAGAATCTGTACATCGCCAAGAGCTCCTAAGGTACAAATGCTCAGAGCCTGAGTTTGTCCGCGTGTAAATAAACCTGAACCATGTGTGCGCGGAAGAATGCCTACCTCTGATGATAGCGGGCGGATAACATCCAATCCACGTCCATCCGGGCGAACTTTATCTTCTGTGATAAGACGTCGCACTTCAGCTTTAACAATTTTATCAAGGATCTGCCTGATTTGCTTCAGCTTGTCTTCGTCTGCTTCTTCACCTTCATATTTAGCTGTAATTTCTTCTTTAACTGCTTTAATGGCAGCTTCACGGGCATGCTTCTCCTGCACCTGAATTGCTTGAATCATTTCTTTCTCACAGATGCCGCGAACTTCAGCCTCAAGGTCCTGGTCAACCTGGTATAAGACAACTTCCATTTTCTCTTTGCCGATTTCTGATGCTATTTCTTCCTGGAAAGCAATAAGGCGCTTGATTTCCTCATGGCCAAACATAATCGCTTCAAGCATTGTTTCTTCAGGCACTTCATCTGCACCTGCTTCTACCATGTTAATCGCGTCTTTTGTACCGGCTACAACAAGGCTGATATCGCTCTTCTCAGCCTGATCCACAGATGGATTAATGATGAATTCTCCATCAATGCGCCCTACGCTGACCCCTGCAATCGGACCGCTGAATGGGATATCCGACACAGAAAGGGCTAAAGATGACCCAAACATTGCAGCCATTTCAGATGAGCAGTTTTGATCCACACTCATCACCATGCTTACAACCTGTACATCATTTCTGAAACCGTCAGCGAATAATGGACGGATTGGCCTGTCAATCAATCGGCTGGCCAAAATTGCTTTTTCACTTGGACGGCCCTCTCTCTTAATAAAACCGCCCGGAATCTTACCAACAGCATATAAACGTTCTTCATAGTTAACTGTCAGCGGAAAGAAATCCAGATTTTTTGGTTCTTTTGATGCTGTAGCAGTACTTAATACTACAGTATCGCCATAGCGCACTAAAACCGCACCGTTAGCCTGTTTAGCCAGCTGGCCAATCTCAACGGTCAATTTGCGCCCAGCCCACTCAAGGCTGTAGACATGTTTATCTTGTCCCATATTTGTACCCCTCTCTGCTTTCACTTAAGGACAGGCGTCAGTTCTGCCTGGTCCGTTCCAATTGTTGTTTATCCTGCATAAGCTGCAGATAATCCTGCCATGACAGCAGCAGAGGCTTAAGAGCTCTGCATTGCCAGCAGTCCAGTTTTATATAAAAGCATGAAATGCTCTTTAATCATAATAAAATTAGGCATCTTATAGTATGCACAATTTTTCTGTTTGCTAAAATAAGAATAACTTATGTATGTACATGATTAGGAACAAAATTCAAGTTTTTAAAGCTAATAAAAAAGCGGGAAAAAATCCCGCTTCTGTTGATTATCGACGTAAGCCAAGCTTATTGATTAACTCACGGTAACGAGCAACGTCTTTGTTGCGAAGGTAAGTTAATAGGTTACGGCGCTTACCAACCATTTTCAAAAGACCGCGACGTGAATGGTGGTCTTTCTTGTGAGTACGTAAATGGTCGTTCAAATTGTTAATTTCTTCAGTAAGGACAGCGATTTGAACTTCTGGAGATCCAGTGTCGCTTTCATGAGTTTTGAACTCATTGATTAGCTCATTTTTACGTTCTTTAGTGATTGCCATCCGGTTCACCTCCTAAATTTTCAATCCCCTGTTACTGAGCAAGCGTCGGTGACTCGACTTGCCAAGCAAAGGTTCATTTGGTACGTTACTTAGAATACAACTTTTTATGACAAAAAGCAAGGCTAAACCCTGTTTTTCTCAAAATATTGCTCAGTCTGCTGTTTATCCTTCTCAATTTGGGCGATTAAATCCTGAACGCCAGCAAATTTCCTTTCACTTCTAAGATGTCTATGCCATTCAACCGTAACTTTCCTGCCATAAATATCTGAAGAGAAATCAAAAATATGGACTTCAACCGATGGCCTGTCCCTTTTTTCCTTATTAAAGGTAGGTTTGTAGCCAACATTGCATACACCTTCATACCAGCTGCCATCTACTAAGAATCTCACAGCATATACACCTGGCGGAGGAATGATGCAGTCATCCGAAACATCCACGTTCGCAGTTGGAAAGCCGATTGTACGGCCTCTCTTATCACCATGGATAACGGTTCCTGATGTTTTATAAAATCTCCCTAAAAGGTCGGGAAGCTCAGCTGTTTTCCCTTCCCGGATGTATTTCCTTATTAACGTAGAGCTGATTTTTTCGTCTTCTTTTTCAAGCTTTGCAACAACCGAATAATCAAATTGATCTCTGGAATGGAACAACAGCGTTTCCATTGTGCCGCGTCCCATCCGCCCGTAGGAATAATCAAAGCCTGCTACGACATGCTTTGCATTAAGACCAATCAGGTATTGATCAACAAACTCCTGGGGAAGAAGGTTTGCAAATTCCCTTGTAAAATTGATGATAAACAAATAATCGATGCCCAGATCCGCTATGATAGCAATTTTATCCTCAATAGGAGTAATATACTCCACATGCTGAACGCTTTTCCCCAGAACAACCGATGGATGCGGGTCAAATGTCATAACAGCACTTTTTAATCCTTTTTGTTCAGCTATAGATTTTGCTTCACGGATGACTTTCTGATGACCCAAATGAACACCATCAAAATATCCAAGTGCTATTGCCAGTTCAGGCATGCCGGTTCTATCCAATCGATGGGGATGATGTATATGAATAACTTCCATATTATTAATTCACCTTTTCTCTACAGAGCCTGGACCTATAAAAATGCACAGCTTTATAACGAGTGCTTATTGATCATTCCTTAACACCTTTACTGGCTTCATTAACCCAGGTTTGCTGGGGTGATGCTCATAAATCGCCAGAACAAGGCCTTCCATTGCTTCCAATGCGATTGGGCCCTTGGTGTCGAGTAAATGATCAGGGATAGTTAATACAGCCCCATTTTTTACTTTCTCTGCTACTTTATCACTTATTTGAAATTTCGGCAAATGAGAAAGCGCAGCTTCCATAGGTCGGAGAACCTCGGCCATTGTCCCCTTCTCTGCTCTGTCTTCTATTTCTTCAAAAGTCAGACAGTCATCAATTGTCAATGAGGCAGACTGGATTCTAACCAGCTCGGACATATGGGCGGGGTATCCCAGTTCACTCCCAATCATGACAGCAAGCGTTCGGATATATGTTCCTTTGCTGCAGGCTACACGGAAACGAAAGGTAATATTCTCACCCTCAAACATTTCTCTGTCATCGAGCAGTTCGATAGAGTAAATAGTAACTTTCCTGGACGGCCGTTCCACTTCTATTCCCTTTCTTGCATATTCATAGAGGCGTTTTCCATTCACTTTTACTGCTGAATACATAGGAGGTGTCTGCGTAATTTCCCCGGTCAGGCTTTGAAGAACTTCCAATATCTGATGTCTGGAAATAGGTGCTGCAACATCTTTTCTCTCCACGACTTCTCCGGAGGCATCTTCTGTTGTCGTAGAAAATCCTATTGTGACTTCTCCCTCATAGGACTTTCCTGCATCTGTTATGTATTCAGCCACCTTTGTCGCTCTGCCGAGACAGATTGGGAGTACCCCAGTTACGTCAGGATCGAGTGTACCGGTATGGCCGATTTTTTTCATCCGCAAAATTTTCCGCAGCCTGAAGACACAATCATGGGATGTCATTCCTTTTGGTTTGAAAAGCGGTAAAATTCCTTCCATATTAAATACCACCGTGTCTTTTGTAATTAGAAAAAAATGGATAGACAAATTGTCTATCCATTCCATTAATCTTCTTCTTTGGAGCGTTCCTCATCTTTGGAACGGCCTTCGTCCTGAATTTGATGGAGCAATGATTCTATACGGTTTCCGTAGTCAATTGATTCATCAAATTCGAATAGAATTTCCGGCGTTTTTCTCAGCCGGATTCTCTGGCCAATTTCAGATCGGATAAAGCCTTTTGCTTTAGCCAGCCCGCGAAGCGTATTTTCCCTTTGTTCCTCATCACCCAGAACAGAGATAAATACAGTTGCCTGCTGGAGATCCCCGGTAACTTGAACATCAGTGACTGTTACAAATCCAACCCGCGGGTCTTTTATTTTCCGGCCGATGATTTCGCCCAGTTCTTTTTTCATTTGTTCTCCAACTCGATTTGCTCTAAGGCTCATTCTATATCACCTCTTCTTAAAGCCACTCTAAATCTGTAATTGTCCGTTCAATTTCCGGAAACGAATCAATCATCTTCAGCGCATTTTGCAGCTCGCGTTCCGTTGAAACCTGGGTAGATGAAACGGACACTATGGCAATTTTTGTCCTCTGCCATAGGTCCTGATAGTCCACCTCAGATACAGATACATTGTATTTTTGCTTAAGCCGGGTTAAAATCCGCTGCAAAACAGCCCGCTTTTCTTTCAAAGAATGTGTGTCATAAATGATACATTCACAGGCTGCAAGCCCAATTATCATTAACGTTCCACTTCTTCCATAATATATGCTTCGATAACGTCGCCTTCTTTAACGTCATTGAAGTTTTTGATGGTAATACCACACTCATAGCCTTGGGCTACTTCTTTAGCGTCATCTTTGAATCGCTTTAGAGCGTCAACTTCCCCTTCAAAAATAACAACTCCATCGCGGATTAAGCGGACACCGCTGTCACGAGTGATTTTTCCGTCTGTAACATACGAGCCTGCAATTGTACCGATTTTGGAAACTTTGAACGTCTGGCGTACTTCAGCCTGGCCGATGATTTTTTCTTCGAACTCAGGATCAAGCATACCCTGCATCGCCAATTCAATTTCCTCGATTACTTTGTAGATAATGCGGTGCAAACGGATGTCAACATTTTCTGCATCTGCTGCCCGTTTGGCATTATTGTCAGGACGGACATTGAATCCTATTACAATGGCATTGAAAGCTGCAGCTAAAGTGATGTCAGACTCATTTATGGCACCGACACCTGTATGAAGGATACGAACATTAACACCTTCTACATCAATTTTATGAAGTGCAGCAGTTAATGCCTCCGCTGAACCTTGGACGTCCGCTTTAACAACGATGTTTAAGTCTTTCATTTCCCCTTGTTTCATATGTTCAAACAAGTTATCCAGACTTACTCTTGTCTTTTCGTTTCTTTGGGCCTGCAATGCCTGCTGGGCACGAGCTTCACCAATTTGGCGGGCTGTCTTTTCATCATCAAGGACAGCGAAGCGGTCACCAGCTTGAGGAACATCGTTAAGACCTGTTATTTCAACAGGTGTTGAAGGTCCTGCAGTTTTCACACGGCGGCCAAGATCATTAACCATTGCACGTACACGTCCAAATGAGTTACCGACAACGATTGGATCTCCTACCTTCAATGTACCGTTTTGCACAAGGAGAGTCGCAACTGAACCGCGTCCTTTGTCAAGCTGTGCTTCAATAACAGTACCAACGGCATTGCGGTCAGGATTTGCTTTGTATTCTTCCACTTCACCTACGAGAAGAATCATTTCAAGCAGTTCATCAATTCCATCGCCTTTAATAGCTGAGATTGGAACAAAGATTGTGTCACCGCCCCATGCCTCTGGAACCAAGCCATGTTCAGTCAATTCCTGCATAACACGGTCAGGATTTGCTGCTTCCTTATCCATTTTGTTAACAGCCACAATGATTGGCACTTCTGCTGCTTTTGCATGGTTGATTGCTTCAACCGTTTGCGGCATTACACCGTCATCTGCTGCAACAACGAGAATTGTAATATCGGTAATTTTCGCACCGCGGGCACGCATTGTCGTGAACGCAGCGTGTCCAGGAGTATCAAGGAAAGTAATCTTTTTGCCGTTTTCTTCAACTTGATAAGCTCCGATATGCTGAGTGATACCGCCTGCTTCTCCTGCTGTTACTTTCGTGTTGCGGATGGAGTCAAGCAATGTTGTTTTACCATGGTCAACGTGTCCCATGATGGTTACAACAGATGGACGTTCCACTAGTTCTGCATTTTCTTCTTCTGTGAAGTATACTTCAAGATCAGTTGTATCAACCAGTATCTCTTCTTCTACTTCCACACCGTATTCACCTGCAATCAGCTCAATGGCATCTTTGTCAAGATCCTG